>NZ_JAJCPX010000057.1:0-12231 GCF_020563125.1 Longicatena sp. 210702-DFI.1.196
AAACCCCATGATAATTTAGAGGCAGGTTTTATCCCCACGATAATTTAAATATCCCTTTTTGTTTGCGAATTTTCATGGTGATAAAGACGATAGAAAGGACTATAGTATAACTTTTAGTAATAAAAAAAGAATTGTGATAGTACAATCATATGCACAATTCTTTAGGTCATATAAAAAATTATTTGTTTTTTAAAATATTATGCCGGATATAAGCAATGGTCTGATCTAAACCATGATCTCTTAAATATTCTAATATATGCTGTGTCAATGCTTTTGTGTTAGGATGCATCATGACTCTGTCATAACCGTTTAAGAAGTATTCTAAAGCACTGGCATCGGTATAGTTTTCCTTTTGATAGGTCATGGATGCCGCAATACGATCGCAAATCATCTCAACAACGTAGTTGACAGGCATTTCAATAGCAATGACACCATTTTTTACATTTCCATTGTCCAACCAGTATTCCCAGTGATGACGATTCCGTCCTTTATGATGCAACCATCCAAGGGAATACCCTTTTACTTCTTTTTCTCGATTAATAGGGCTGCGAAAGCCTTGATAATAGGTAACTCCTGCCCAAAATTCAACAGGTGAATATTTTGATAAATCGTGTAAGATTCCTTGCTTATATAAATGGCAGCGAAAGCATAATTTAGTTACCAGTATTTTATGATGATTGATCGTTGAAAGATGTCCCCAGAAACGATTCATAATAATCTCCTTCCTATGTGAATTTATAATGTCAGAGGTATTTTAACACAAATAAAGAAAAAGGGAAGAGTGGAATGATGATCGATCATAGATGGGTATTTGTATGGGGAAGGTCTTATATCCTCTCTTATGATTATCAAAAAGTTGTAAAAAAACGCATGACCATCACATATCCTTCACATTCGCACGTTATAGTATAGGTACAGGCAGACTTACTGCTTGTGTGGTAATGGAAATCGTTTCCCCATCCCTATAGTAATAGTAACAACAGCTATCATGTTTACATAATTTTATAATTTCCATTACCGGCCTTCATGCTTAAGACCTCTATCCCTCGTAGAGGTCTTATTGTATGTGCTCTTTAATAAATTAACACAGAATTCAAATACTATTCATATGTTTTTCACAAAGCTGTCTTATACTAAAAGTACAAGGTAAGTAATACCTTGAAAGACTTTGGTAATGGTACTTACTCCCTCGTTTGCATTTGTTCATTCCATAAACAAACCGCCATTACCTTTCCATAAAAAACGACTCCTTACTACTTCAAGGAGTCATTTTTAGCTGAATTACTGCTTTTTTTTATGTTGTATGATCCATGCATGTATTGGTATAAAGATGATAAACAGGATCAAAACAATTGGTAAGATTGCATTCCATGGTGTTGAAAACTTCTCGATATAACCTTGGAAGAAAATAAAGATGACGATGACAGGCAGTATGAAACTGACGTAGCCTCGTATCCAGCTAGGAAACTTTAGCCCTTTTCCTGTATTTGCTTCACCAAGGAAATTTTTCCATCCCCAACCATAACGGAAGGTACAGAATAATAGATATAATAAGGAACCTAATGGTAATAAATTGCTGGAAACGATGAAATCTTCTAAGTCCTGAATGGTTGTTCCTTCACCTAATGGCTGTAAGAAGGATAGAATATTAAATCCTAATGCACAAGGCAGTGATAAAATCAGGATGGCAAAGAAATTTACCCATACGGCTTTCTTTCTTGACCAACCGCTATCCATAGCAAAGGCAACGATATTTTCAAATACGGCAATAATGGTCGTTAATGCTGCAAAGGACATAAATAAGAAGAATAAGGTTCCCCATAAGCGTCCTTGAGCCATGGCATTAAAGACATTTGGTAATGTCACAAATACCAATCCTGGGCCACTTCCGGCATCTACACCAAAAGAGAAACAGGAAGGGAAAATAATCAAACCGGCAATAAAGGCAACTAAAGTATCTAAGATACAGACATTCAGACTTTCACCTAGTAAAGAACGATCTTTTCCGATATAGCTGCCAAAGATAGCCAACGCTCCGATACCCAGACTAAGCGTAAAGAAGGCTTGACTCATTGCCGCAAAAATGGCGTCCCATAAGCCGTTTTCCATCATTTTACCAAAATCAGGCACTAAATAAAACGTTAAACCTTCTACAGCATCTGGTAAAGTGACAGCGCGTATCACCAGTATCAGCATAACAATAAATAAACAGGACATCATATATTTGGAAATCTTTTCAACCCCATTTTGTAATCCCTTGCTGCAGACGAGAAAGCCGATCATGGTAATTACGACCATCCAAAACAGGTTCTGCGCAGGACTTGCGAGCATATCATGAAATATCTGCCCCACTGCTTCTGTTGACTGGTTTTCAAAAGTGCCACTTATCATTTTTAAACAGTAATTCAACATCCATCCGCCAACGGTCGTATAAAACATCATCAGCATGTAATTACCGCCGATTGCCACATATTTGATGAAATGCCATTTTGTCTTTTTTGGCTCTAGTACATCAAAAGATTTTGCGGCCGATTTCATAGATGCGCGTCCTACGGAAAATTCCATTACCATGATAGGTAAGCCTAACAGCATCAGAAATAATAAATATAGCAATACAAAGGCAGCTCCGCCATACTGGCCGGTGATATAAGGAAACCGCCAGACATTCCCCAGTCCGACTGCACATCCCGCTGAGATTAGGATAAAGCCTAAGCGCGATGAGAATTTTTCTCTTGCTTTCATACATTCACACCCTTTTATGCATAATTTTATCGGTGTATATAAGGAAAGTCAATCTTTAATTCGGCTTTGTCATGGCAATTGTATTACTTTTTAGGAAATGGTATGAAAATTTAAGAGATACGTGATATACTATACGACGTAAAGAGGTGTAAAGATATGGAAATGCATAGAAATTCCCGCTGCTGGTGTGGCAGTGGCAAAAAATATAAACAATGTCATGAAAAGTTTGATGAAAAAATTCGCGAATTTGCTAGAAATGGCGAGATTGTGCCAGATCGCAGTTTGATCAAAAGTACAAAGGATATTCTTGGTATCAAAAAGAGTGCTGCTATTAACACCGGTGTACTTGATCATGTCGCAAAGCATATACATGTCGGTATGAGTACCGGAGATATTGACCGATTGGTGTATGATTACACAGTAAGTCATGGGGCAATACCTGCTCCTTTGAATTATGAAGGCTTTCCTAAAAGTGTTTGTACATCGGTTAATGATGAGGTATGTCATGGTATTCCGGATGATGAAATCATCTTACAGGAAGGCGATATCGTCAATGTAGATGTTTCCACCATTTTTCATGGTTATTACTCCGATGCTTCGCGAATGTTTATGATTGGTGAAGTGAGTGAAGAGGCAAAGCGTTTGGTACAAGTGACGAAAGAATGTCTGGAAATCGGTATAAAAGCTGTCAAACCTTGGGGGCATGTAGGCGATATTGGAGCGGCGATTCATGAATATGCAACGAGCAAAGGTTATAGTGTCGTGATAGATTTTGCCGGACATGGCGTTGGGAAAGCATTCCATGAGGATCCTATCGTTTCACATGTAGGGCGTAAGGGAAAAGGCATGATTCTGGCTCCCGGTATGGTGTTTACTATTGAACCGATGATCAATGAGGGAGATTATCATCTCTATATTGATGAAGATAATGGATGGACATCTTATACGGCGGATGGCAAGCTTTCTGCTCAATGGGAACATACCTTACTGGTAACCGAAAAAGGTGTTGAAATTTTGACATATTAAACAAGGGGGGTGCCCTTGTTTTTCAAATAGGAAAAGATTATAGCAAGTAGTATTGGAAAATGGAAGGAAAATGATATGCGAGTGATATTACAAAGAGTGCGGCATGCATCCGTTACAATTGATGGACAAGTGCATGGCGCCATTCAAAATGGTTTTTTAGCTTTGGTAGGTATTACCCAGAGTGATGATGAAGGCATTGTGAAGAAAATGGCAAAAAAATGTGCTGAATTGCGTGTCTTTGAGGATGAACAAGGAAAGATGAATCGTGGGTTATCGGATATTCAGGGAGATATTCTTTCAATTTCGCAATTTACATTGTATGCGGATTGTAAGAAGGGAAGACGTCCCGGTTTCGAGAAAGCGGCACACCCTGCGCAGGCAAACCCGCTTTATGAGCTCTTTAATAAAGAATTACGTTCATATGGATTGCAAGTACCAACAGGTGTGTTTGGCGCTGATATGAAGGTAGAATTGCTGAATGATGGTCCGGTTACGATCATTTTAGACAGTGCAGAATTATAGGAGGCTAAGCGTATGGCAAATGTGATATATGGCAGTGAAATTGCTAAGCAAGTAAAAAAAGATCTGCGCTTGCGGATCATGAAGTTAAAAAATGAGCAAAAACGACTCCCTAAGCTTGTTGTCGTTTTGGTAGGAGAACATCCTGCCAGTGTATCTTATGTGAAAGGGAAAGAGAAAGCTTGTCATGAAATCGGCATGGAAAATGATCTCATTTTACTGCCGGCTACCACAAGTGAAGATGAATTGTTACAGATCATTCATCAGTTGAACACCGATACCAAGGTGGATGGTATTTTGGTACAGCTTCCTTTACCTGCACATATGGATGAGCATGTGATTCTACATGCGATTGATCCAAAAAAAGATGTGGATGGCTTTCATCCGGTGAATGTAGGGAAGATGCTATTACAAGAACCAACGTTCCTTTCCTGCACGCCAAAAGGTATTATACGAATGCTAGAGGAAATCGGCATGACAGATTTAAGCGGTAAACAGGCTGTTGTTCTTGGACGTAGTAATATTGTTGGTAAACCGGTTGCACAACTTTTATTAAATCATAATGCAACGGTAACCATTTGTCATTCCAAAACAGAGGATATTAAAAGTATTACCAAACGTGCGGATATCTTAGTTGTATCGGTTGGAAAAGCGCGTCTTGTAAAACGTGATTGGGTAAAACCAGGTGCTGTCGTAATTGATGTCGGTATCAACCGTGATGATCAAAATAAGCTGTGTGGGGATGTTGATTTTGCAAACGTTAGTGAGGTTGCTGGTTATATAACTCCTGTGCCGAAAGGGGTGGGGCCTATGACCATTGCGATGTTGCTAGAAAATACTTTGCAATCCTATGAACAAAGAGAGCATGTTTCATGGGACGAACGATAAAAACTATGATACAATGAAGATAACTTAAATAAAGAGAAGGGAATGAGCACATGATAAAGCATGAATATGATTTGAATGACATCGTAGAGATGAAGAAAGAGCATCCATGTCATAAATCGAAATACTGGAAAATTATCCGCATGGGAGCTGATATCCGTATCAAATGTCAGGGCTGCGGTACCAGCGTGTTATTTCCTCGTGTGGAATTTGAAAAAAAATTAAAACGTGTTATTGAACATGCACCAAAATCGGAAGAATGAAACCGCAGCTATCGCGGTTTTTTTAATGCTTTCTCAGCGTGTCTTGCTAACTAAAAGAAACATCAAGAAAGATTCACCTAGTTTTAATAGAGTAATTTAAATCGTAATAAAAGTAATATATACTTGACATAAAGTAATATTGGTTATACTATATAGGTAGAAAGAGAAGTGGTGTTATGGCAAAGAATTTGCGAATAAAGGCCGCAAGAGCAACAAAAGATATGACACAGAAAGAACTGGCAGAATGTGTAGGTGTTACGCGACAAACAATGAACGCCATTGAAAAGGGAGATTACAATCCCAGTATTCGTTTATGCATTGCGATATGTAAAGCATTGGATAAAACACTGAATGATTTATTTTGGGAGGAATGAACATAGAACAATTTGATGAAAGACAAAAAGCCATACGCAATAAGATTATGACGAAAGCCTTTGCTTTAGCAATTATTCTTTTATGTGGGGCAATCATTTTGAATGAATGTAAGGTCATAGAAATAGGGAAAACCGTAAGCTTTACGGATTATGGCTTTATCACATTTTTTATACTCATCTTATATGTGACGCTATCTTTGATTTGGAAGGATGCTTATGTGGGTATAGTGAATGCTGCATCGATTAAAATAGCTCTATATGGATTTAGCGTACTATCTATTCTGGACATCGATTTATTCATAAAACACAGAATGGAACAAGCGCCAATAGATTATGTAGTTCTTGCTGGAACAATTACGATGATAGCCATCACCATTAGCTTATGGTTAAAGAAAAAAGATTGGGATAATTAAATTCACGAATCAATAAAAATGTATATACAAATACGTGCGCAAACAGTTGCATAACCTTAAAAAAAACGGTAGAATGTTAGAGTTGAGAGGAAGGATAGTATGCCATTAACAGCAGGAATTGTTGGGCTTCCTAATGTTGGAAAGTCTACATTATTTAACGCAATCACAAAATCACAGGTAGAGGCAGCCAATTATCCCTTTGCGACCATTCAACCGAACGTTGGTGTCGTAGAAGTGCCGGATCATCGTATTGATCGTTTGGTAGAGCTGTTTCATCCAAAGAAAACCATCTATACAACTTTTGAATTTACCGATATTGCCGGTTTAGTAAAAGGTGCCAGCAAGGGTGAAGGTTTAGGAAATCAATTTTTAAGTAATATTCGTTTGACAGATGCTATTTGTCATGTTGTCCGTTGTTTTGATGATGCAGATATTACGCATGTCGAAGGCAGTGTGGATCCCATTCGCGATATTGAAATCATTAATCTGGAACTGATTATGGCGGATTTACAGACAATCGAAAATCGCTTAAGCAAAGTAGAACGCAAGGCGATGACAAACAAAGATAAAGATGCGATAGCCGAAGTCAACGTACTAAAAAAATTACAAGCAGCTTTAGAAGCCGGAAAGCCTGTTAGAAGCTTGGATTTGGAAAAGGAAGAACGATTGCTTATCAAAGCATTTAATTTATTGACCTTAAAGCCAATGATCTACATTGCTAATATGTCAGATGAAGAAATCGCAGAGCCAGAAAATAATCCCTATTATCAGAAGGTGAAAGAGCTGGCAGATAGTGAACATAATCAGGTTGTACCTGTATGCGCTAAGATCGAAGAGGAATTGTCTGGCCTGGATAAAGAAGAAAAGAATGCTTTTTTACAGGAATTAGGTATACCAGAAAGCGGACTTGATAAAGTCATCAAAACAGCTTATCAAATCTTAAATCTTTGTACATTCCTAACTGCCGGTGAAGATGAATGTCGTGCCTGGACATTCCGTAAAGGAATGCTGGCACCACAGTGTGCAGGTGTCATTCACACGGACTTTGAAAAAGGCTTCATTCGTGCGGAATGTTACCGCTTTGAAGATATTGATGCATTAGGCAGTGAGCAGGCAATTAAAGAAGCCGGCAAACTACGCTTAGAAGGGAAAGAATACGAAGTGCAGGACGGTGATGTCTTACATTTCCGCTTCAATGTATAAGTATTCGCTATGTAAGTTTCCTACTTAAGTTATACAAAGGATTTTATAGTATCACAAAAAAAGGTAAGTACCACCTGCATGTGGAAACTTGCCTTTTCTTTTTATGCTTTTATTTTATAAATTGTACAATGTCTTTCACAAAGGTTACATCTAATCCTGCCTCCTGGTTGTAATCTTTTGGTGAAGGCTGTTCACTACCTTTACTCATTGCGTGATTTGCCGTTGCATACGTACGAATGGTCCAATTCGCTTTTTCAGCAAATGCTTGTTGCCAACGCTTTAAATCCGTTTTGGTCACTTGATAATCACGTAGTCCTTGACAAAGCAGGACCGGCACTTGGATCTTTTCTGCTGTTTTTACTGGATCATATGTGGCCAGATCCATAAGATAAGCTCGTGTCATACCCAAATAAAGCGTATCATCGTGCTTGCTGGAAGCTATTTGTTTGATCTGTTTTCGTACTGTTTCAGCCTCATCCAGCTGCTTTTGTTCCTCAGCATCTACTTTGCCATCCAACTTCGCCAAGTAGGTAAGTTGCTCTACCATGCTGTCTTCGATTGGTCGAGAAGGAGCAGCCATAAAGATATAGCCTGCTACATCCTTTGTTTGTTCATTTAGGCGAGGTAAAATATAACCTCCCTGGCTATGCCCTAACACATAAATACGCTGTTTGTCAATCTGCTTTTGCTGCTGCATCAGTTGAATAGCAGATAAGGCATCTTCTATATATTCCTGCTGTATGGTGTCGGTTTGGGTAAAGGTATTTTCTAAGGTACGCTTATCAAAGCGATACGTCGCAATACCTTGTTTCCCTAATTCCTTGGCAAGCTCATAAAAAGGTTTCTGATTCCCGATGGTTTCATTGTGATCACTGGGACCTGAACCTCCCAACAGGATCACTACAGGAAATTTATCACCTTTTTCAGGCGTGCACAAATAACCTTTTATGTTACCGCCAGTTGCTATTTTTAAATCCATTTCTTTTTGTTTTATGCCATCCATCTTCATCGTTTCTTCAGGAAGTTGATATGGGCGAAAGAAAATACCGGCTATCTTATCACCCGCAAAGGTTACTTGCAGATTGAATTTCTGTTTTTGCGTTATTACCGGTTGAAAAACGGCAACATTCCCTTGATAGGACTGGGCATAAGGTGTCTGTAAAGATACCACACTGCCACAGCTCTTTGAAAAGCTCATAATCTGTGTTTGAAAGTTTTTTTCCTTCACAGCTTTTCCCATTTCATCTAAATACGTAAAGTCATTTTGCAGTGCTTGTATATCGCCATCACAAATGATGTTTGCCAACTTTTCACAGGTTTCTTTTTGCGTTAAGGTAATCGTTACATCCTGTGTCTTTGTCGTATCTGATGCCGACTCTTCATTAGAAGAGCTGCAGCTGCTTAGTATTAAAGTAAAAATTAATAAAAATAACCATCCTGTTCGTTTCATACTTGCACCTCGTTTATATCTCTTATTTTACCATGAAGTAGGAAGAATATAAATGAGAAGTGAGAAAAGTGGACGAAATGGAATATTCTAAAAGAATGTATGAAAAAGAAGAAAAAAGCATATGGCAGTAAGGAATGAGCATATGACAAAAAGGAGAGAGCAGATGACAAATAGGAATGGACATAGGAAATAGAAGAAATAAGCATGTGACAAATAGAATATCACGATACTGCAAACAGATGAGGATGTTAAAGAGAAAACGATATAAGCACAAAAAAAGCAGCATTAGCGCTTGATGAATTCCATCAATGCTTCCATGCTGTTTTTAGCGTCTTCATAACCTTGCTCATATAATGCTTTCAGCTTTTTCTCATCTTTCTCTAAACGTCCAATCGTAACCGGAGAACTAGGGCGAATAACCAAAATACGGCCTTCTTTTTCCATTACCCCTAATTCATCTAACGTGCGATTATAGTTGATATGACGATTTGCCAATGCTTCAACAAACTTTGGATATTTGCGATAACTGCGACGGATGAGAGGAAGAAGGTTGTTTTTTCCCTTGCGATAGTCTTTGCATTGGGTAAGGACTACGATATTTTTCTGATATCCCATTTTCTGGAATTGTTTTACGGGAATGCTATCACATGCACCACCGTCAAGCAACTTTTTGCCATCTACTTCCACAATGCGGGATAATAGCGGTAAGGATGCACTGGCTCTTACATAGATGACATCATGCAACATATTAATGCATTGTAAATATTCGGCTTTTCCTGTTTCCAAGTTACTTGCCACAGCATATAATTTAATGCCAGAGCGATTAAATGCATCATAATCGTAAGGGTCTAATTTGTTTGGAATTTCGTTATACATGAATTCTGCTCCAAATAAATCACCCGTTTTGAGCAAAGACTGCATGCTCATATAACGTTTATCATGCAGGTAGTCTGTATTTGTGCGATAGGCACGTCCACGTTGTTTAGAAGCATAACTACACGCATGACAGGCACCGGCACTGACGCCAATGACGCCATCTGTATATATATCATGATCCATAAGAAAGTCTAACACACCGGCTGTATAAAGCCCGCGCATGCCGCCTCCTTCAAGAACTAAACCTAATTTATCCATATGATCACTTCCTTTGACTGTCCTATTATAGCATATTTTGAATAGGAAAAACCTTTCAATTTGTTCATAAATTTATGTAAAATACATGATTTTTCACCTTTTCATAAAAAAGCATAAAGCATTGAAAAAAAGTGAAAATACTTGTGAAACCATTTAACATATTCACGATTTATTAATTGTAAAACCTCCTATTAAGTGTTAGAATAAACATATAAATTGAAGAAAGGAGCATTGCATATGAAACTCATTTTAGCGATCATGTCAAATGATGATAGTCCCGCAGTTTCCAGTGCGTTGACAAAGGAGAATTATCAGGTAACACGTCTTGCGACGACTGGAGGTTTCCTGCGTGCCGGAAATACTACCTTGATTGTTGGTACGGATGATGATAAGGTTGAACGTGCCATAGAAGTTATTGGCGAATACAGTAGAAGACGTACAGAAGTTGTACCGAGCACTGCATCTTATGATATTGGAAGATATGCATCTTTCCCTGTCGAGGTTCAAGTTGGAGGAGCTACTATTTTCGTAATTGATGTAGAGAAATTTATCAAATTATAATTTGTGATTACTGAATGACCCTTATAATGCTATTTAGCTTTATAAGGGCTTTTTTTGTATACACAACACCAATAGTGATAGGTGTTCAGAAAGCTTAGTAGTTTGTATAAGCGGTAGATATTTATAAGTTTCTTGAATGATTGTTTACAATCATCGATTTTCTCGCTTTGCTTTTGTTCATGATACGTTAAATAGTAAAATGAAAGGTTTCCTTTCGTTGAAGTCTTTTGAAAGGATAAGGATTTGGTATTTTCAAAGGGAAGAAAGAACATGTTCAATGAAATGAACTTTTTGACTGTTTTTAACTATACGCAAAAAGAAGCTATTAAATCAGCATACTTGATAGCATGATAAGATGGGAAAGAGAATGTGGCGGTAAAGAAATGTTAGGTGTACATAATTATCCTTGTAAAAGCATCCTTTATGAAATACAATGTAAGGAGTGAGGTGCATAGCATGAAAAAGATAATTGAAAATGTAAGCTTTATGCTGGATGGCACGATGGTTTTTGGTGATCTTTATTTAGAAGATGGTTTTGTGGAGCGCATGGAATTTAAGACACCTAGAGGGAAAGGACATATCGCTATCCCAGGCTTTGTCGATATTCATACGCATGGTTTTCGTGGATATAGCTGTGATGATGAAAATATCGAAAATCTTCGTCAATTGGCCAATGCATATGCCAAACGAGGGGTAACGACATTTTGTCCGACCTTATCTCCACGTCCTTTACAAGAGTATATTCCAATTCTGAAAGCATATCGAAAGGCTTTTCAAGGAAATACGATGGGAGCACGTTATGCAGGCGTTCATTTGGAAGGCCCTTATTTATCAAAAGCGATGCATTGTTTATTAGATGCAAATCAGTTACAAGAAATTGATTTAAATGAATTAGATACATTTCTAAGTGAATATCATGAAGATATCCGTGTGATGACGATTGCCCCGGAATTGACAAATGCCATGGAAGCGATACATTTATTGCATCTATATGGTGTTCAAGTATCAATCGGTCACAGTAAGGCAACGTATGAGCAAATGCTGGAGGCTTTTGAAGAAGGTGCCTCCCAGGTGACGCATCTATGCAATGCTATGCCTGGCATTGATCATCATGAACCGACGATGTTTGATGCCGTGCTCTTATCCCAATGCAGCTGTGAAATGATTATGGATGGTGCACATATACAATCAAAAATGTTAGAATGGCTGATTAAACTGTTGGGTGCAAAACGGGTCATCGCAATCAGCGACGGTACGATAAACTCCGGATTGGCCTATCCTGAAGGTCATGTGCTAGATGATGGCAGTTACATACAACATCATGCAGTTTATAAAGAAGGCGTTCTAAAAGGAAGCTGTATAGACCTGTTGGATATCTTTCGTAAGCTATATGATGCCTATGGACTTGCTGAAAGCATCTTGATGACTTCGCAAAATGCGGCGCATATCGTGAAGAGTTATACAAGTGATATTCGCCTAGGTCATAAGATTGATCTGGTCATACTGGATAGTGAATTGCATTTGTTAGATGTAGTAATAAACGGTCGCAGTGTTTTATAGCATATGGTGCATAATGAGCATCCGATAAACGTAACGTTTTGGATGCTTTTTATGTGTGGCGGGCATGCCACATATCTAGGGTGAAAATCCCTCGGGGCGTA
>NZ_JAJCPX010000058.1:0-11191 GCF_020563125.1 Longicatena sp. 210702-DFI.1.196
GATTCGTTTTATATATTTCATAATATCATGCCCCTTCCTGTGATGGTTGCCATTCGATTTTACCTGGATCAAAGTCCCAAGGGTAATTACGCATAGTACTTGGATCTGTATTACCTGTAAAAATGATTTTTTCAAGATTAGTGCAACCTTGGAATGCAGCACTTCCTATACTTGTTACGGATTTTGGAATAATTAATGAGCCAGTGAAACCATTACATCCATAGAATGATAAATACCCTATGCTTGTTACGGTATCTGGGATTATTAATGAGCCTTTGAATCCGTTACAACCATAGAATGCATATTCTTCTATGCTTGTCACGGAGTCTGGGATTATTAAATCTCCTTTGAAGCCATTACATCCATAGAATGTAGAATCTTCTATGCTTGTTATGGAATTTCCAATTGTCAATGAGCCTGTGAAGCCATTACAATTGCTGAATGCATATTCTCCTATGCTTGTTACAGAATCTGGTATTACTAAATCTCCAGTGAAGCCACTACAATAAGAGAATGCATCATCTCCTATGCTTGTTACGGATTTGGGAATAATTAATTTACCAGTTAAACCATTACAATCATAGAATGCATAATTCTCTATACTTGTTACTTTGTCTGGAATTATTAATGAACTTGATAAATTGCTACAATTAGAGAATACATAACTTTTTATGCTAGTTATTGATTTTGATATTGTTAATGTTCCGTTAAATCCACTACAATTAGAGAATGCACCATTTTCTATGCTTGTTACTGAGTCTGGGATTATTAAATTTCCTGTAAAGCCTTTGCAACCATAGAATGCATATTCTCCTATGCTTGTTACTGTGTCTGGAATTATTAATGATCCTGTGAATCCTTTACATTCTTGGAATGCAGATTTTCCAATGCTTGTTACTGAGTTTGGTATTCTCAATTCTCCCGTAATTTTACTACACTTTTCGAATGCAGCTCTTTCTATGCTTATTATCGTATCCGGCATTTTTATACTTGTAATATTTTCATTGCCATAAAATGCAAGTTCACCTATTGATGTTATAACACGCGGATTGCCTTCATACATTATAACTTCTGGTATTTCTACATCGCCAGTATTTAATACTACAGGTTCTCCTGTATTGGCATCTATTACACCAGTAGTTACCATTTCTTTTGTTAATGTTATCGTTCCTATTGTTTTTAAAGATTTTACTTTCTTAATAGATTCTCCTGTTTGATCATCGGTATAGGTGAATGTTAAATCAAATGTTCTCACATTCTTAGGTACTGTATCTATATTTATCTCATAATCATCATCAGATAATGATACTACCCTTCCATCTGAATAGAGTGCATTTACAGTGAATTTGGATTTATCTACCTTACTGTCTTCTATGAAGTATTCTTCATTTGTTTCTACAGATAGGTCTGCCAGTATGATCGGTGCTTTTGCCTGTATCAACATCATGTTCTTCGTTAACTGCAATGTCTTATCGTTTGTTCCTGATAGGTCGGTTAAGATATATGGTGTATCTTGTTTCTCACTTACCGTCCATGCAGTATCATCTGGTAGATCTAATCCTGCGTATTGATTGCCTTTGATCTTGATCTCACCTGTCGTTCCTGTATTTCCTGTTGCTATTTGTTTATTTGTGGTTACATCATAGATTACATAGCTGATATTGGTTCCTTCTCTGCTTTCTAGGATATCCTCTAAGCTTGTGATCACTTCTTGTTTGGAACGTGTGACCTGTCTTAGCTCGAAGGTGAATTCCTGTTCACTGTCTACATTAAGTGCTTTCGCTATTTCAATTGGTGTCGTACGATTGCTATTGACGAAAGTATTCGCATCTTCGATAGCCAAGCTGCCATTATAGCTATCAGCTAGCTGCAGATATCCGGATAGGATGCCCCATGTATCTTCACTTTCTTCTAAGATTTCTACGATACGATAGCTATCTTTCATTGGATTGCTTGGATTGATCTTAACATCATGCTCTGTGAAATAAATAATTGGATAACCCTTTGCTGTTTTCTCTACCGTTATCTTTCCATCAGCTTTTGTTTTCTGAATGCGATTGTTTATCCAATCATTATCATCCCCTACGATATAAGAAATTTCATTTGCCGGATTCCATACCTTTCCATCATAGCTTTCTACACGGAAGACCAATTGCGAACCTGTAGGTATTTCCTCAGAGCCTAGCCTCATCTTCTTTTGGATGATGGACTTCTGTTGTTTACCTATGATCTGATTCTTGATGATCGCTAATGGCTTGTTCTCGATCGTATCTTGTATTGCACCATCGTTTAGCGGTTCTTTTTGGGTAATCTCGATAAAGCTTGCTCCATCTTTATACAGCTTGTATTGGTCATTTGTACTTTCGCTCAAACGATAGCTGTCACCAGCTGTTAATGTAGGAATGACGACCTGTTTCCATGGTTCTAACGTCAAGGTACTATTGGCATTCCAAGTGATCGTTTCTATCGTGTTGGTTAGTGCATCGGTTACTTGCACATTTTGGGTTTCAGAAGGCCAGATCTTCCAATCACCATTTGCATCTTGTACTTCTAGTTTCAAGGTTACTTTTTCTTTTCCTCGAATGGTAGGATCATTCTTGATCGTTTCAAGATACTGCT
Organism: Longicatena sp. 210702-DFI.1.196; assembly: GCF_020563125.1. Lineage (NCBI taxonomy): Bacteria > Bacillati > Bacillota > Erysipelotrichia > Erysipelotrichales > Erysipelotrichaceae > Longicatena > Longicatena sp. 210702-DFI.1.196. The sequence goes on from NZ_JAJCPX010000058.1 coordinate 2,620, forward strand.
CTCCTATTTTATTGACATCCCCATCACCTACGACATATTCTTTTCCGATCAGCAATGTGTTTTCTGTTCCATTCACAAAGGTTACCTTGGAACCTTCTTTATCGATCGTACCTGTCGATGATTCCCCATTTGCCGGGAAGATCTGTGGATAATTGACATCTGGTGTTTCTATTATCTCATAGTTGGTACCTGCTGGTCCCACATCATGGAAGATGATCGTTTGTCCATTCTTGATGGTAAAGGTACCGATATCCGTTGTTGTAGTGGTAGTATCTGGTTCTCCGCTACGTTGTATCGTGAACTCCTTATTCGCATATATTGCACCGTTTACCTTGATGGTCATGGTAAATTCTTTATCGTTGATCGCATTCAATTTTTCTTCTGTCATATCAGTCGCATCATAGCTGACCATCTTAGTAACACGGATCGGTCTTAGGATATAGTCATTGATGATCGTTGCATCGCTCTTTAAGGCATACAGCGGCATCGTTCCTTCTACCGTCCCTTGGATCGCTTCATAGTTATCACTTGTATTATCGATCTCTACGATCTTGAAGGATGTGCCTGCCTCAAAGCCTTTGATCTTTACGGTCTTACCTGCTAATGCAATGCTGAATTTACCTTCATCATCCGTTGTGCCATGCACATCACTTTCTGTTCCATCTTCCTTCAGGATGACCCATTCTGCATTTGCAAATGGTGTATCCTTTGTGAATACCTGGAAAGTAAATGCTTGGGTACAGTCTTCAGCTTTCTGATGGGTAAGTTCTTTCTTCAGATATAGATCTTTCCATTTGTAATAGTTTGTGATGCTTACAGAATTGCCATCATTTACCATCGTTCCTGTTACGCTATCTTTTCCTGCATCCGTAAACCAATCATCGCCTTTTTGTGTTTCTTTGATCTCATATGCTGTTCCTGCAACACCCGGGAACAAAGCTACGATCTCTCCTGCCTTGATCGTAAATTTACCATCTTTATCCGTCTTCAAGACATTCTGATTCAATTTCTTAGGGATACCGCCATCCGTACGCACGCTATCCACGAGCCAGTATTCAGCATTTGCCATTGGTTCTCCATCTGCAAATGCTTGGAAGATGAAGCTTTCTTTCTTGACTTCTGCTTCCTTATCCTTAGGATCGTTTTCCAGCTTCTTTTGCGCATATAATACCGGACGATACGTATTCTTATATGTCCTTATCTGGATCTCATCCTGTTCCTTAGTTTCTATTTCTACTTTCCAGAATGGATTTTCTTCTTCCTCTACCGTCAACAGATTCTTATCCTTGACATCGAATACCGCTTTTTCATCCGCATGCAGATAAAAGCTGCCATCTGCTTCCGTCGCATAGACACGATTGGTTCCTTGGCGTTCCCAAGTTCCATCTATCTTCTTAAATAATTGATATTCTTGTGTGGCATAGGTAGAACCATTATAGCTTGCGATAAAGCGGAACTCACTATTTTGTTTTTCTTTTGGTACATCGCCACCAAATGCTTTTACGATCTCTACTTTTTCTAATTCATGTTGTGATACCTGTACAGAATTCCCGATGACCGTATGCTTTGTACTGGTTCCTACTTTTTCTGAATAATAGGCAGAATTGTTATAAGCATAGACAGCCGTGTCATTCTTATTGGCTGTATTGCTGTGGTCGGCATCTACCTTGGATTCATCCTCATTTGGTGAGATCATATGTATCCGAAAGCTCACAGAGCCCATATCTACGATTTCAAAATCATCACCATTCATCTTCTTGCTTAGGTCTACTGCGACTGCCTTGACATCCGCAAATTTATGATCTTTCAACCACTCTTCTTCTGTATACCAGCCATTCTCTTTCGTCAATATAGAATTTGGAAGCTCTTCCTCTGTTGATATTCTTGCATCTCTATCTGCATTGTAATAGATCACAGGCTTTATCCCTGCTTTCTCTAAGCCTGTCGTGATGATGCCATCAAAGGTTCCATACCACCAGTTATCTTCAAAGTGCTTATCCTTCTCCTGTTGTGAGCGATGCTTTGGGGCATCCTCCAACAGGTCATATACGACGATATTCTTTAAGGTATCCTGTGCATTCCTTACCGTTATTTCATAGGTATAGCCTTCTTTTGGTGCTACGATGGCACTTTCTGAGAAGACCCCGAAGCGGTCATTATCTGCTTTTACCAGTTTCTCGATAGTATCACTATTGGCTATTGCCATATCATCATTGACGCTGGTGTTGGCATACAATACCGTTCTTTCATCCGTTATACCATCCCCATCAATATCCTCTCCCAAAACCTTGTATTCATCTTTTGATAAGGTATCAGGATAATCGCTTCCATTATCCAACATGACCTGATCATCTGTTCCTAACAATGGCTCATTATCCTCTTTTTCTGGCATGAACGCAGAAATATTCGTTGCCGCATTGCTGATGTCGATATCCTTCCATTCATAGTACGCACCAAAGCTGATGCCCCAGCTTTCTGCCCACATGGAATCATAAAAGCCTGATGGATCTGCACCATCATAATGGATATGGAACTTGACCATCATTCTTCCCGTTCCACGATAATTCGTTATGATATCTTCCTTAGAATCGACACTGACCTTGACCTGACTGGTATCCCAGCTCTTTTCATACATCCATGTCATAGCATTTGTTGTCTTTACACGTCCTGCAATGATCTCTACGCTAGGATCATACTTTACGCCATATGGCAACAGATCATAAAAGACGACATCTTTTCTTCCCGGTGAGCGGACCAGATTTGCCTTTAGATAATCAATAGCTTCTGAACCATATAGTTCATAGCCATCATATGCCATGATATCGTATTTCAGATGTACCCTTCCGGTACCTGCATCATTCCAGCTCGTTCCATATTTATAAGATGCTGCATTTTTCTGTACCGAGGTCAGATAAGCAAATGCATTATCACGCATCGGTAAAGTACCATACAATGCTTCGCTCAATTCCTTTAATTCTGGTTCGGCATAGTTAAAACCTATCGTAGCATCGTGAAAATAGCCTTCCTCCTTGCCATCTTGTAAGCTTTGTCCCATGACACCGGCAATATTTTCTAAGGTGAGCATCTGCTCATTATCCTCATCTTTTACCAGCTCTTGAAAGGCCGGCGAATCATGCTGGATACGTACTTTTAGGTCGATTGAACATGTGGAAAGGTAATTAACAGATTCATGTTCTACCTTTACCCTCCATGGTTTTCTATTGATCTGTTCTTCTGTAAAGGTATAAGACATCGTTCCGCTAGCATTCCATGGGATAACCTTGACTTCTTCCCATACTGTGCTGCCTTTGAACATTGCATAAACGATGGTATCCTTTGATTCTTCCGGTTTTGCCTCGCTGTCTTCCCAAGGATCATATCCGGTATCGTTTTGCTTGATGCTTACCTGACTATAGTAGTAATCATCTCCATCTAAGATCTTGTAACTGTCTGTTGAACCGGTATTTGGATAGGCATAGAGAAAATCATCGACGGTCGTCATCTTATAGCTGGCTCCTTCGATACGTTCACCTAATTTACCATCTTCATTGGATGCATGATGGGTGAGCTTATAGCCACGTGTTGAACTGTTTACGTGAAATGGAATGTCACCAATATCGGTATTTTGTTTTCTTGCGGCTTTATAGGCTTCCAAAAAGCTTTTATAGGTACCTCCACCACTCTTATCGACACCGATGATATCGCCTTTGTAGTTCCATGCATAATCACGATATACCCAATTTGCTTTACTTGTTAGCTTTAGATCCTCATCTACTCTATCATATGGATGTAATACGACTTCAACTGTATTTTCAATCAAGGTATTCGGTTGGATCTTATCAGCAGGATAAGCAACGACTACTAGGATATACCCATATTGATTATCATAGTGTATTAGCTTATCTTTGTTCATATCGGAAATTTTATAATAAGCACTATCTCCACGATAATTTATCTTGTTGTAGCTTCGATTGAAGCCAACTACTTTGCCCTCAAGATTTGATATATCTTTTAGGTATAATTCCCATGGCTGAGTTGCACTTCCTGTGACCTGCACTTGCCAAGCTACATATTTATACTTGGTAAAGTTATCACCTTTGTACTCTTGTGGCAGGCTCGTTACGATGCTAGCCAGTTGTTTCTCGGTATAAATACCTGGGTAATAGCTTTTAGCCCCTAAGGTATACGGCGTCTTTGTGACCTTGGAAAGCTTAACTTGTGAATCAATATGTCCCGTTAAAGGAGGCGTTGTCTTTTCTTCTTTTTGATCTTTAAATTGCACAGTGGCGGTTGGTTTTAAGCTCCATGTACTATCATCTACGAATTCCATGATTTGTAGATTCTTATACAATACCTGAAATGCCACATTGGAACCTGATGTGATCTTTTTATAGTTAAAGAACACAAGCTCATTGGTATCTTCATCCAGATAATAATTGAATGGTGTGATTCTGTTTTCTACCGGAGCATCTAAGGTTCCCTGTGGTATTGCGATGCTGGTAGGTAGGATTCCTTTGTGATCCCTATCGTTAGACAATGTAGCCGGTATACGTATTTCAACACTACCTTTTTCTATATCACGATTATTGTGAAATTCTATCTGGTATTTCAATGAGAAATCATTTGTCTTCTCTACATGATATTTATCATTTTGTCCTACATAATACGCATTGAATGCCCAGTCTTCGCTATCTAAAACTGCATACAAAGCTTTTATGAAATCACTATCCTGTGCATTGGCTGCTCCTACTTTTGTACTGTTTAGTTTGTTTAACTGCGCTGTAGTCATTAGTGGTTCTATTTTAGTGATTTTATGACGAATTGTTTTTTCTTCTTGTTTCTCTGATTGCTTGACTTCTGCTTTCTTCGTTGTATTCGTTTCTGTTTTCTTATTCGCGGTCTCTTTTTGCTTTCGCGTTTCCTGCTTCACCGGGTTGTCGGCTTTAGAAGCTTCCTTATTTACTTCTTGTTTTTGTCTTCTTTCTTTTCCTTCTTCAAACGCTTCTACTCTAAATAAAGCTAGTTCTAGTTTACTGCCTTCTTTGAGTTCTACATCTTCTTGCTCGATACGGTATTCCTTGTTCTTCTCCACTAGTTTTGGTTCTGCTTTTTTATTTACTGGTTCTTTCTCATCTTTTTTCTCTTGGATGATCGTATATTCTTTTAGGTTCTTTTCGCTATCGACACTTTTATATTCGATCTTATAGTTACCTAGTTCTACTTCCTCTAGGACATACTCTCCCTTGATGTTTGTCAGGGTATGATAGGCAGCTTCTTTTTCTGGCTTGCCTTCTTTAATCTTATATAAGCGCACTTCGATGTCGGATAGTCCTTTTTCTTCTTTATCGACTTTGGCATTCTTATTATCGTCTAGATACACTTGTCCCTTTACATCTGTATAAAGAGCTCTCTCTTTTGGTTCTGTCTTTGGCTCTTCTTTGACAGGGGTATCCTTTGGCGTCTCTTCCTTTAATGGAGCCGTTCCTAATAAAGGCTGTTGGGTAGGGGCATAGATAGTGGTAGCAGGCTGTCTATTGGTTTTTGTTTCCTGAGCAGCTTCCGGTTTTGCCTTTGGTTCTTCTTTGGCATAAAGAGATGTATTCGTATTTATAAAGAGCATGGATGCAGCTAATAAGATTGCCGCAAATTGTTTTTTCTTATTTTTCATCGTCTAGTTCACTTCCTCTTTTATGCTTGTTGTATAAGATAAACATGCCAAGAGTGGAAAGCATGATGAACAAGATATACAGATCTTTGTGTGTTGTATCTCCTGTCTGTGTGGATGTCGTTTCCTTCTTTGGTTCCTCCTTCTTATCTGTCGTGCTTGTGGATGTTCCCGGTTTATTGGGTTGTGTTGGGATATCAGGATGTTCCGGAGTTATCGGTTTGTTTGGATGTTCGGGGTCTACTGGTAAATTAGGTTTTTCTGCTTCATTTGGTGATGCTTTGGGTTCTACCTGCAGATAATAGCTTGGACCTTGAATAACATTCGCTATTTCCTCATACATTGGCAAGGTCACAATGAAAGGATCAATCGTGCCATAAGATTCCATATCGGATGGCACCAATAAATAGATACCATTTTCAATATTGGTAAAAGACAGATATCCTTTCTCATCTGTTGTTCTCTTTCCTATGGTTTCCTTATCTGTCTTTTGGGTAAGCTCTTTTGCGACCTTTTGTAATTCTTCAGCCGTATCCGGTAAGTGCATATCATATTTCTCATGCAGCGCTGCTTTTCCATCATCGCTCATACTTCCTACCTTATACAGCGTGAATGTGACACCGGCTTTCTCTGCATTTGGAAAATCCTTTAGATGAATGTCGATCGTTCCTCCGACTGCCTTTAGCGTTGTCAGTGTCAACATGAACATGATGAACAGGCTACATGCTTTTTGTAATGCTCTCTTTCTTTTTTTCATCTGCTTTACCTCATTCATTTTCTATTATTTTGATTTATTGCATTTTATCACTATGCCTGTTTCCTACTCTTACTCACCATCACCATGCTGATGACTAAGATGCCTACGCTAGCGATTACCAAAAAAAGCGTAATACCTGTTCCTCCAGTAGATGGTAAAGTAAAACCTTTATGATTCTCTATGGCAATACTAGCAATTCCCCTATCGTTATCCAGTTTTGTGATAAAGGTTCCGCTTGTATCGGTGATCTCTTTATCGTTTACCTTTAATGTAAAGCTACCAGTTGCTTTTTTTGCACTATCTACATCAGCGATAATCTCCACCTTAATCAGTTCTGCTAATAAAGTATAGCCAGTTGGTGATTTTGTTTCCTTTAGATAATACGTACCTGCATCCAGATTATGAAAGTTCAGAATTCCTTTGTCATCTGTACTTGCATTGTTCAACACTTCTTTACCATCAGCTGCTAATAAGGTGAAGTCTGCTCCTTTTAATGCTTGTGGCTTTCCTTCATTGGTGAACTTTTCTACCTGAATTCCAAAGCTATACACCTTTACGATTGCTTTTTCACTGTTTGTAATTTCTCCTGCTTTGTGGTTGTATTGCAAGCTTGCGGCATTTTGATTTCCTTCCTGCCCTTGCTTGGCTTTCTCTGTTACCTGTGCTTCATAGGTGACAATGATTGGTTGCCCTCCGTTTTCTTTTATAAAATCTTCGGCGAAGCTAATGTGCAAATCGGCTTCTTCCCCTGCCGTATTCTCTGCCCTTATCCTATAGGTCATTGAGCCTTCTGCTATTTCTTTATCATTCACCTTTACCGTGATTGGATGCTTGGCATCGTTTTGGATGGCCAAACCATCTTCCATCGTATCGATGATTATGAAGGTCGCCGGTGTGGGATTGCCAAAGAAACTAGCGTCATAATCAGGCATACTGGTCCTTATTTGATATGGTACATAATCGCCTATCTTAACTGAGCCATCACTGGCATCGGTAATGGTCTTATCAAAGGTTACTATCTCATTTTTCGGGTATGCCTCCACATCATAGACCCATGCACTACCTTCCTCATGATTTTGATAGTTATTTGTTGAAGGGATGGCAATTAAGAAAGGTTTACCTAATATGTAATTGTTTGGAGCTTTTGTTTCTATCACTAGATAATAGCCAAGCTTTAAATCTTTAAAACTTACCGTGCCACTGCCATCGCTAGTAGCAGTAGCTAAAGGAGGAAATTGTTCCGCCTTTATGGTAAGTTGTTGGCTTAGCTTTTCTAATTGTGTTGTAGAATAACTACCTAAAGCATCTGGTGTAACATTTTTTAAAACATCTTGAAAAGCTTCCTCAATAACAAAACGCGAAGTGCTTTCTTGTTCAAAACGCATGATTTTATAGATGCTGTAAGAGGCATCCGCTAAGGGATTTCCCTCGCTATCATGCTCATGAAGGGTAAGCGAACCTGATGTTTGCGTAATTGTTGTTTCTTGTTGGAAAGATGTTTCTTTTGCCATTAATGGCAGAGCATAAGCAAACAATCCTTGTATCATCGCCGCAGAAACAATAACTGTCAATAAATGCCTCATCCTTTTCTTTTTCATATTGTTTTCTCCATTTTCTGATATTCACTGACTGGCATAAATGCATATTGTCAAAGGATAGCTTTGTTACCAACATCATGAATATCGTTTTATCTTTAAAAGAACCAATAAGTCCTTTTATAGCCACAATATTGTTTATACGTATCATGATCAGCTTGCGAAATTATGTGAATTATAGTGCTATACGAAGAAAAATGTAGAAAAATGTTTTTACATAAAAGTTATATTTTGTATTTGTTTATTCGTTGTATGTATCTTTTCATTAAAATTATAAGGCGAATTTCTAGAAAATTCAACGCAGTGAATAACCATATCTAAAGCAAACATATGTAAATAAAAAAATGCTTATTTCATGATATTTGATACTTAAGGAATAAAGACAATTGTTTATAACATACCTATCATATAGAAATTAATTTTATTTTTTTTCGAAATTCCTTATCAAACACTTATTATCGATATATTCATTTCAAATATTAGTTTTATTCTTCCTTTTTAATAAATATCCACCAGCTTAGCTGGTGGTTTTTACGTAATCGCCCCAAGGGGCTC
>NZ_JAJCPX010000059.1:0-10948 GCF_020563125.1 Longicatena sp. 210702-DFI.1.196
GCACGTACGGTTTGATAAGGGGCGGTAGTTTAATGACTATCGCCTACTTTCTTTGGTATTAATCCAAAAAATTACGGCTTGAATTAGATAAACAAGAGAAGCGAAACAATGTGCAAACATAAATTATGAGTATTAACAACCAAGATACTGTTTGAAAATATCACAGCAGGATTTTAACATAACACAAATAGTATTTTATGATGTAAAATGGGATGCAGTTAAAGAAAAGTTTAATTTGAGGAGTTAAAAGTAAATGAATACACCTATCTTAAAAACAGAACGTTTGATTTTGCGAAAATTTACGGAAGCAGATATCGAAGCTCTTTTCCTTATCCTAAAAGATGAAGAAGTTAACAGATTTTTGCTTTGGTATCCGGTAAAAAACATGGCAGAAATAAAGACGTTTTATAAAGAAAGATATGGGGAAAATATAAACAACCACAAGCCTATGCTTATGCAATTTGCTTAAAAAACGAAAATTTCCCCATTGCCATAAGAATGAATCCGAAAATTAAAAGATATATCCTATCTTTTTCTTCATAGGGCGTCTTTATATGTATAAGGGCATTACCTCATTCCTTTATGTTATACGCAAGATATCTCTAGACTTAATTAAGACTAACCATCATCTTATAAAGTACTTTTTAAGATTTAAATCCTTTTTCATCTTATCGTTTTTTCTTTAAGGCTGCTAAATTACTTGTACGTTTTACCTTTCGTAATTTTTCTAAATTCTGCGCAAGAACTTTTTCATAAGAAGAATTCATCTGTGGATGATAGAATTGGGTATCCTTTAAAGCATCCGGAAGATATTGAATCTGATTCCAGATATCACTGCGATTATAATCATATTGATCCTCTTCCTTCATATTTACAGGGGTAAAGCGAAGATAATCCGGTACTTTATAAGAAGTATGGCGCAATACTGACATGGCAGCATCAATGGCACTTTCCGCACTTTTGGATTTAGGCGATAAACAAAGATCAATGATGGCCATTGCTAATGGAATCCTTCCTTCAGGAAAGCCAACACGCTTAGCCGCATCAATTGCCTGCACACAGCGGGCAACTGCCGCAGGATTGCCTAAACCGATATCTTCATATGCCGTAACAAGTAATCTTCTTTCAATACTATCCATATCATTTGCCTCAATCATGATACCAAGGTAATATAATGCGGCATCCACATCGCTGCCACGTATGGATTTTTGAAATCCACTTAAAATATCATAATAGCCATCTCCATCGCTATCCATGCTCATGTTTGGTATTTGCGAGAATTGCTCTACTAAAGCCTTACTAATACAACCGTCACTAGCGATAGCACAGATTTCCAATATATTTAAAGCATAGCGGATGTCTCCGTTACTGTGGCGAGAAATGATATGCAAAGCATCCTCTTCAATTGTAATTTCATTATTTAAACCTTTCGGTGATTGCAGAGCTTTGCATAATGCTTCTTCAATATCTGTCTGCGACAGTGCTTTAACTTCAAATAAATGACAACGAGAACGTATAGCAGGATTGATGGCATGCAATGGATTACTGGTGGTTGCGCCAATCAAGGTAATATTGCCATTTTCTACATGTGGCAATAATAAGTCCTGTTTATCTTTATTTAAACGATGTACTTCGTCTACAATTAAAATAAGCCCCGGATATAAGCGGGCTTCCGCAAAAATTTGTTCCAATTCTTTTTTGTTGCCGGTTACAGCATTAAACAAACGATAAGGTAGTTCTAGTTCATTTGCTAATACCATGGCCAAAGTTGTTTTCCCTGTTCCCGGAGGACCATAAAATATCATAGAGAAGATACGTTTCGCAGCTAAGCATTTACGAAGGACGTTTCCTTCTCCGATTAAATGTTTTTGCCCGATGATTTCTTCTATTTTTTGCGGTCGCATGCGAAAGGCTAAAGGTTCCTGCATTATGATCACTTCACTTTCTATCTTATTTTATCATGGATATGGATGGACATGCCAACTATTAATGAAACGAATTATAGGGTGTGTTCAATTACGATCTTAATACCGATCAATAGTAAGATAATACCACCTAAGATACCGGCATATTTTTCAAGCAGGCCGCCCATAAAATGTCCGATAAACACCGCTAGAAAACTTAATACAAAGGTCGTGATGCCAATTATGACGATTGCTAAGACGATATCTACTTCCAACAAGGCAAAGCTAATGCCCACAGCCAGCGCATCAATGCTGGTGGCAATCGCAAGAATCAGAATCGTCTGTAGAGATAAAGATGCGTCTTGTTGATCGAGGTCAGGATGGAGAGCTTCTCTAATCATATTGATGCCGATGATTGCCAGTAAACCAAAGGCAATCCAATGATCAAAAGAGGCGATGATTTCCTGAAAGTAACTGCCAGCAAGCCATCCAAGCAAGGGCATCAAGGCCTGAAACATCCCGAAGAATACAGCGAGGATTAAGGCATAACGAAGGACTTCATGCTTTTTCATCGTCATACCTTTGGCGATGCTTACAGCGAAGGCATCCATACTCAAACCGATACCTATGAAAAATACAGAAATTAAACTCATATTTCATACCTCCAAAGAAAAAAAGACTTAGGCGCAAGAAAATCTTACGTATAAGTCTCGTTGTTTAATACTTAAGCCAGATTCAATACCTGAATCATCATGTTGACTTAACTACTCATCATGAGCCAACTACTCCCTTAACGGTGGCTAAATCATATCAGAAATTGAACAGAAATGCAATGTTAAATTGTATTACCAGTTGTATTTCCAAAGTCTGTTAAGAAATTTTCAGCATTAAAATCAGCTTTGGGATAATCTTTAAAAGAAGGCATTTTGATATCCGTCACTTGATTTGGTTTTGCAATATGCATCGTTACTTCAGCTTTCATAGGCATAGACTGTTTATCGGCAATAATATTCATATCCATATGGATAACAATAGATTCCAACATCTTATCCTTAGCTACGACAAGATCTGCTTCATACTTATCTAATTTGGCATCAAAATTTCCATTTTGTAATTGCTTGTTTGTCTTTTTTGCACTTTTTAAAGCATTTTGCATTGTTTTATCATTAAATACGGCATGTAAGTGATATTTACCATCTTGTTCTTTCATTGATAATTCTTTAAATTGATCCTTTGTACCAACATTTAAACTATTAGGCATCTCTTTTTCTAAGGCAGCAATTACGGGCTTTAGATTATATGCAATTTTTTCCTGATTCATCATATTCATATAAAACATATTCTTGTTTACATATAGCTGCAAGAAATCATCCATTTTCACACCACTCATAGCCGCTCCGAAATTTGCGGCAAGTTGCAATTGTTTCTCTGCATTGTACAGCATATCTGCCGTCACTTTCATATGCATATTCATATCATCTGCATCAAATAGCATTTTCATTTTTATATCTGCGCTTTTCAGCTCTTCCATCTTCTTTACCGTATCTTGATACACTTGGAATGCTTCATCACTTACTTTACTGCTACAGCCACTCATGCTAAAACCAAATGTCAGCATCAGTATTACGAGAACTACTTTCCATCCTTTTTTCATTTCACTAACCTCCTTTTTAAAAGAGGATCATTACTTAAGCAATGACCCTGTTAGATGTTATTTTTTCTTTTCTGGATAAGTCTTTAAATCCGCTGGGAATTTAACCTGTTGGTTCTTACCAACGTTTTTAAATTCCATAGACAGTTTAATATTTGCCTCTTCTTCTTTATCATTGGCTTTCTGAGTCATGTTAAAGTTCATATCAGCTTTACGGAACTGTCCGTTTTCTAATTTAACGACTAGTTTAACTTCTTTAATGGTAGCATCTTTTACATTCGCCACGCTATTGCCGGCTACATTTGCGTTAACAGAAGCTAAAGAATTTAAATTGTCTTTCAATTCTTTATTCAATTTTTCCTTATCGAATACTAATGTCAGTGTATCACCTTTGATACTTGCTTCTTCTAGATATTCTTTCATTTTATCCTTAGGAATTTTTAACGTATCCTTATCTAAGGATATACTAGGTATCTGGTTCATAGTGTCTTTAATGGCTTCTTTTTCTTTCTGAAGTCCCATCATATTCGTATAGACATAATTTGAATCCATATACATCGTTACATAGTCATCAATCTTCTGTCCGGATGCAGATAAATCAAGACCTAAAGAAAACTGTGGTTTGCTTGATTCAAAATTGTAGGTGCCATCAATTCCAGCTTTCACCATTTGACCACTGGCGCTGACTTCCATTTGGATATCATAATCCGCTGACTTCATTTCCGTTACATTCTGAATAGCAGTTTCCAGTGCATCTAAAGCTTTATCATCAACCTTAGAACCGCTGCAAGCGCTCATAGAGAACAGAACGCCAACACTTAATAAGAGTGCTGTTAATTTTTTCATTTACTTTTTCCCTCGTTTCTTTCTTCTTAATACAATATTATATTAGCATAAGAAGGCGCGAAAGTGTATTCATTTTCCAAAGAAAATCCATGGTTTTTTATCTTTACTGTTACAAGTTTGTGATTAAGTAAGATGTGTTATGCAATATAATGAAAAGTGATTTTATATACTTGAGATCTATCGTATCTACATATGCGTACATAAGATGTGATTTCTTACAACGTGAATTGAAAAACGGAAGGAATTAGGGTATGCTAAGATGAGTAAAGGATAGGTGAGCATATGTTTCGTATAGGACAATCCAGTGATATTCATCAACTGATACAGGGTAGAAAGTTAATATTGGGTGGTGTGGAAATTGACCATGAAAGAGGATTGCTAGGTCATTCTGATGCAGATGCCCTTTTGCATGCTATTGCCGAAAGCATTTTGGGTGCTTTGGCTTTAGGAGATTTAGGGAAGCATTTTCCTGATACAGCAAAGGAATATAAGGATATGAATTCTTTATGGATGTTGCAGGAAGTATACAAGATCATGGATAAGCAGGGTTATAAAATCAATAATTTGGATGCTCTTATCATGATTGAGCGACCAAAGATGGCTCCCCACATTGTGAAAATGCGTGAGAATGTGGCTGCTGCTTTACATTGTGATATTGATCAAGTAAGCATCAAAGCTACCAGAGGTGAAAAAATGGGGTTTATTGGTAGAGAAGAAGGCGTCTTAGCACAATGTATCGTACTTTTAATTAAAAAATAGAATTTATCAATGTTGATGAAAGGAACTGCCTTTTCAGACATTGTTTTTTATTGATTAGCGAACTATCAAGGAGTTGGAAAGAGCTTAGGCTGTGGAAGTATGTACAAGTTTATGCTGATGAAGGTTCATACGATTCGTCTGTGATGTTGATGAACAATCTTTTTTTGCTAAACTGGCAAACAAAAATTTGATAAACATCGTCCATTCACTCATAACGATGAAACTTTTAATAGTGCTTTCTCTTTACCTTATGGCTAAGATAAAGAAGAAAAGTGGATATTTTTCATAATTAAAATAATCAATTATGCTGATTTTCCTTGTTAAAGTTAGATAGAATTTGTGTAGTAGATAGTAAAAGAAGATTTTATTTTATGAATGAGAAAAAAATGGTTAAAAATATGTTTTTTGGGAAATGATAAATGACAAAGCATAGATAATTATATGTATAGCAATTGCTATAGTATTTTTTTATTGCTTTTTAGATATGTATAGTTATTGTTAAAGTGAAAAGATATGCTGAACATCAATATACAGAAAAACATTATCTGCTTAGACAAATAAAACAATGAAGATACGGTATGAATAGATTGACTTAATAATAAATTATAAATCTAAAGACTTACATATTAATTTAAGTTGAAAATAACGTAGAAATTCGTCTGAGGTTGTAAGGGAAAGCTATATTATTTTTAGGAAACTGATCTTTTCTAAAAATAAGAATATTTCTTAATTTTATTCTTAAAAAGTGTTGACAATGATAAACCTAAGAGCTATAATGAGAACGGTTCTTAAGAAAGGAGGCTGTTCCAATGAAACGTAAATCATCAAAACAGCGCGATATGATATTAAATTATCTTAAAACGATTGATGGACATGTAACAGCCGAAGAAGTTTTCAAGAACATGAATGAGGATGGTAATAAAATAAGTCTGGCAACCGTCTATCGTAATCTGAATATTCTGGTGGAAATGAATGAAATTAAAAAGATTGCCCATCCTGTAGAAGGATATCAGTATGATAAGACAAGTCATCCCCATTATCATCTGCATTGTGTAAGATGTGATCGTATTCTTGATTTAGATATTCCATATATGGATGAATGGAATCATCAAATGGAAGCACAGACAGGTCTTTTGATACGCACGCATAACATGATGGCAGAAGGTATTTGTAAAGACTGTTTAAAGAAAGAAAAACAGTAGTGGTATTTAAGCGATACTTTCGCTTAAAGATAAAAGTTAAATAGGAGGAAAAAAACATGGAATTAAAAGGATCTAAAACAGAACAGAATTTGATGGCAGCATTCGCAGGAGAAAGTCAGGCACGTAACAAGTATACTTACTATGCGCAGATGGCTCGTGAAGAAGGTATGGAACAGATTGCAGATATCTTTGAAGAAACTGCACGTAATGAACAGGAACATGCAAAATTGTGGTTTAAGGCTCTGCACGGTGATAAAGTACCTACAACGGCAGTAAATCTGGAAGATGCAGCTGCTGGTGAAAACTATGAGTGGACAGATATGTATAAGAACTTTGCCGAAACAGCAAAAGCTGAAGGCTTTGCTAAAATTGCTTTCCAGATGGAGCAGGTAGCAAAAATTGAAAAACATCATGAAGAAAGATACTTAAAACTGTTGGAAAACGTGAAAAACGGTAAAGTATTTGAAAAAGAAGAACCAACCGTTTGGATCTGCGACATCTGTGGATACCGTCATGAAGGTACAGCAGCTCCTAAGGCTTGCCCAGTTTGCGGATACTCTGGAGCACATTTCGCTGAAGAAGCAACAAACTACTAATCATGAAATAGGACATATCTATGCGGGTATGTCTTTTTTCTTATGGTCGTTTGTAAGCAAGGGAAACGTAGATACAGGACAACTAAAAGTGTGTGATAAATAATTAAATTACCAATTATATGTATATTAACTATAAAAAAAGGCCTGTCTTAAGAAAGTAAAGACAGTCTGTTGCATATAATAAAAAAGTGTTGATGCTATCAATCTGGGGGAAGATACACTGACTTGCCATATGGGTGGGGGAAGAAAAAGCAAGTCAGGCGATAGCACCAACATGTATAATATAACGTATTTGTTTATAGAAATCAATAAAATTTGTAACAATTTTTAAATTCTGACAGAATCTTTTGATAAAGCTGGAAATTCATGGCATGTACTTATTTTAACAGGCTATAATCAAATTTCATGAAATCCTGAATGACCGTATTTACTCCCGGCAACTGTTTGTATTCCGCTACTTTATCTAAAGTGGTAATTGCGATGATCTTTGCGACATGACAACGATATGCAAAGTCAATACCGCTTAAGGAATCTTCAAAAACGAGACATTCTTCAATGGGCACATCAATGCGGGATGCACCATCTTGAAACATTGTAATTTTATTTGTATGTAAACCATCATCATACACAATCTTATCTACATCAAACCAGCGATCTAAGTGGAAACTGGAGATAAAGAAATCGATATTATCTTTAATTGAGGCACTGCAGATCGTCATTGGTATGTGCCTTTGTTTTAAGGTGTCTAGTACTTCCTCTAAACCGTCTACCAAATGGAAGGTAGCTGGATCATTACGGCATACCTCACGATACAGGGCTTCCTTGGAAAGCGAGAGGTTTTTGCTCTCTTCTTCACTCAAATGATCTCCCATTAACATTTCAATAATACGTTTATTTGTCTGTCCGTGCATGTGATCCAATTCATCGTCCGTAATCGGTTTATTGCGATACTTTAAGGAAAAGGTGTTCCATGCCTTTTTATGCATGGGGCCATCAAAAAACATTGTTCCGTTAAAATCAAATAATATTCCCTTTATCATGTACTATCCTCTCTCTTTCCCTTTTA
This sequence comes from Longicatena sp. 210702-DFI.1.196, assembly GCF_020563125.1. Lineage (NCBI taxonomy): Bacteria > Bacillati > Bacillota > Erysipelotrichia > Erysipelotrichales > Erysipelotrichaceae > Longicatena > Longicatena sp. 210702-DFI.1.196. The sequence continues at coordinate 8,025 of NZ_JAJCPX010000059.1, forward strand.
TTTTAGCTGACCTTGGCAAAACGTCAAGAAAAATTATCAGTAGTATATCATAAACAAGATAGGTACGCACTTGCATTTAAAAGGAAAACCTTTATAATAAAGAAAACCTGAAAGGGGTGATTGCTCATGCTGCAGGAAGAAGTGTTTTTTGATTTATCATTATTATCCTATTTTAATAGCTATGGTACAGGTATTCGTGTTGCGGATATGATACGTAGGATTTTAGCGGATACATCACTTGTAGAAGATTATGGACATTTAGCTGATTTTCGTTTAAATCTAGCATTATTAAAAAGTATTTCCCTAGAACATTATGAAACGATGCGGGTACGGGAATATTTTGATGATAATGCGAACAGTGGTGTTGTCTATTATATCTTTGAAACGGATGAAGAACTAATCTTTGCTTTTCGTGGCAGTGAGGCTTTTGACGATATTCGTCATGAAACCGGTTGGCAGGATTGGATGGACAATTTTCGCATGTTTTTAAAGGAACCAACGTATCAACAAATCTTTACACTTCATTGTTTGCATACGACACAAATCACAAAGCCATTTTATCTGTGCGGTCACTCCAAAGGAGGGAATCTTGCCTTATATTGTGCATTGACGATGCGTCAAGATTTACAAGAGTTGTTATTAGGCGTTGTCAGCTTTAATGCACCGGGTATCACGAAAGATATTTTTAACCTGTATCAGGAGCGTATTGAAGATAGTGAGTTTCAAAGAAAATTATTAATATTTGAAAATGAAAATGATTGTATATCATCTTTCTTTGAACATATGAAAGAACCATATTATATACGTTCTACATTTCCTTGTGGGACGATGGAAGAACTATATCATAATCATAATCTTTATGCTATGCAGGAATTTCGTCATAATGCATTTCTGTTGGCCGAAAAGAAAACGGCAGTTCCTAAAGTTGTCTATCATTTTGTGAATGATTTTTTTGTGAATTTGAAAGAAGAGCGTTTGCATAAATTAGTTGCCAGAATGGATGATTATTTTGAAAGTGGTTTATCCATGTCAGAATTGTATCGTGTATTGATCTATCATATCAGTAAATATACATCTTTATTCGAAGATATCGATTATGAGGAAATAAAGACGATTACTTTTCAAGATTTAATCGAGCGTAGAAAAACTAAGCAGTTGTTAGAAAAAGTAAAAGGATTACAGCCGAAAGATGCTTTGCGTAAGGCTTATGATGTAGTAGGAAATTTATCAGCGATCAATAAGCTAAATGAGCTAGATATTTCTCAGATAACCCAAGGGTTTATTCATAATTATGAGCTTTTGATGAATAAGACAACACAAAACTTACAGGATCTGCTGACACAAAATAATGAGCGTATTCTCCAAGCGATGCGCTCTATCCGCAATCGTTCCGCACAAGAAATAAAAGAACAAAACGAGAAAGAGGAAGACTTGCAAAGTGACTGAAAGTATAGTATTCTAATTATGGAATATAGACAACAGAAAGAAGGAATACAATGCCTTTAAAACATGCAATCTTAGGTTTGTTGAATTATGCGGATATGACAGGGTATGACATTGATCGTTATTTTAAATCCAGCATTGCCTTTTTTTGGCATGCGCAGACCTCACAGATTTATAAAGAGCTGACGACATTAACAGATAAGAATTGGGTAGACTCAGATATCGTGTATCAGAGTGATAAACCGAATAAGAAGGTGTTTCATATCACGGAGGAAGGAAAACTCGAATTGCATCGCTGGCTGGCAGATGCAGAGCTATCTGATATTATGAAATATAAAAACCCTTTATTGATTAAAATCTTCTTTTCCAGTGAGATTGATATTGACCAGACCATGCGTTTACTTGAAAAATATATACGTGAATGCTCGGAGGTCATTGATCATATGAATGAGGATTTAAATAAGATACCTGATTTTGAGGCACAGATTCATAAAGATAACGAATCTTTTTATTGGGGGATGACGATGACCTATGGATTTATGTATTATCAGAATGAAATTAAGTGGGCGAATTGGTGTATTGATAAATTAAAAGAAAAGATTTCTTGATCAAAGTGGTGCATGCACATGCATAGAAAGCAAATCCTTGAATTTCAAAGAATTTTTGACACAGCGTGAAAACGTGCTATAATAGCCTTGTAATTACCATATGAAAACAAAGATATGAAGGCAAAGGAGCGTGGAAATATGGAAACGAAGAAGTGGGAAAAACAACAATACTTAGATGTACTTCAAGATAAAAAATGGGAAGCACATAACAAGCAGTGGTTATATATCGAAGTTAACGCAAAAGATTTACTAGAAGAATGTGAACCGGGCATGAAAAATCAGAATGTTTGCTGTAAGGCAATGCTGGAAAGCATGTTAGAGGGTGATGGCTTTATCGTAGAGCCAAAAAATAAAAGTAAATGTGCGGCAAGTCTGACCATTCGCTATTACGTTGATAATCTGAGTCCTGAAAGACGTAAGTATTCTGAAGTAAATTAAGAGTAAAGAAAGCTGTTCTGCAGCTTTCTTTTTAAAGGAGCTAACTATTAAGAAGTCAAGCCTTTTTGAAAAAGATTGAAAAAGCATGATAAAAACAAGTGCTGGTAAAAGCACAAAAATTGATCTTTGAAAATTAGATAAAATTGACTAGTAAAGAAAGGTTGGGTCGAATGATTCTCCAGTAAGTTCTAAATGATAAATCACACGTAGAAGTTTCTTAACGACATGTGATTGTGCTACACGGTAATTCTTTCCTTCATGAAGTTTCTTATAAAAGAATTCACGGAAAGTTATGTTATGAATAACTAGATAAGGGACTGCATTAAAAAGGACATAGCGCAATTGAGAAGAACCGTGTTTTACCATTTTGCCTTTATGAGAAGATGTTCCAGATTGGTAAATGGCAGGCTCTACTCCACAAAAAGCGCAAAGCTG
>NZ_JAJCPX010000006.1:0-117948 GCF_020563125.1 Longicatena sp. 210702-DFI.1.196
GGAACCGTACGTACGGTGGTGTGAGAGGGTGATTTATTTCACCCTACTCGATTTTAAATCTAAGTTATACTTGCCTCATAAATGGAAACAATGGAAGCTTTTAATAAAGCGTCAAACGCTTCTTGGGTTTGGGTAATCTGCAGACCTTGTGTTAAGGCTCTGGAAAAGCTTGCTATGATACCATGATTTTTTGCCAATAATGCATTCGCTTGTTCACGGCTGTAACCACCGGATAAGGCCACAATTCGCACAATATGCGTATCCGTTAATAAATCTTTATAGAAATCATCTTGACTTGGCAATGTTAATTTAAACATGATTTGTTCATTATCCAAAGTTAACAATTGCTTTTTAATCTCTTCTTTTAAACGTTTTTCACAGGCTGCCTTATCTTCGCTATAAATATCAACTTCCGGTTCTAAAATAGGGATAAAACCATGTGCGGCAATTTGTTTGCCTAAGGCGAATTGCTGTTCAACGATTCTTTGAATACCATCTGCATTCGCGTGATGGATGACACTTCGCATCTTAGTGCCGAAGATATGACGTTGTTTTGCCCGTTGCAGTAATTCTTCTAAATTAGGAATTGGCTTCATTAGTTGAACGCCATCACTTTCTGTTTGCAATCCTTTATCAACCTTAAGGATTGGCAAGATATGCTTTTCTTCCCATAAATAATCTGCCGTATACTTCCCTTCAATTTGACGATCCATCGTATTTTCAAAAAGGATGGCAGCTAAGATATGAGCATTCGTAAAAGCTGGAGAAGTCATGATACGTGTACGCATAGCGTGAATACAATTAAACATTTCTTCATCACTGTGGTATTGTGATGCATCGACGCCATATAAACGAAGGGCTTTTGGTGTACTTCCGCCGCTTTGATCAAGTGCAGCGATAAACCCTTTGTGTGAATGCATTTGAATGACTCTTTCATCTTTCATCATTCACACCTCCTTCAAACGTTTTTTTAAACGTTTTCTTTATACTATTATTGTACCACGTTTTCCGCAAATAAAAAGGAATGTATCAAATAGTCACTTTTCCATTTGTATGATAAATTGAACGCATGCTATTTTTTCAACATCTTTTCAGCACCTTCACTCATTACTAGCTGATATCCATGAGAAGATAAGGTTGCTGTATCATCTTCAGGGGCAATGGTATCGTCATAAACCCAAATGGCTTCAACAGAAATGCCTTTTTCTTTACGAATCTTTGCCAAAATTTTTTCGCCTTCTGCATGAGATACCGTATATAGGGTCGTCGATAACATGTCGGCAATACCACCATCCTTGGTGATAACAGTTACACTGCGGCAATGTTTTGCAGGCATAAGCGTACTAGGGTCAATAATATGATGCATGATTTGTCCTTTGTATGTATAATAGCGTTGATAATCACCGCTAGTCACAAAAGATGAAGATTCATTAATGGAAATAGATGCTAAAGAATCGCTCGATAAAGTATCATAATTGGGGATTTGCAGGCCAACATTCCAGGCACTTCCATCTGGTTTTGCGCCAATTAAGCGAACATTGCCACCGCCATTGATGATGGCATGCTTTAAACCGGCTTTTTCTAGCTTTTGTGCTACTTTTTCAACAGCATATCCTTTTGCAATTGCGCCAACATCAAGCTGTGTATGTGAATTGTTAATATAGACTGTGCTTGCTTTTTCATCCAGTTCAACATGTTCCCATCCCGTATAGGTGTTTGCCTGTTGCAAGGCTTTCTTAGAAGGGATGGTTGCGTTTTTTGGATTTTTTTCAGCGGCTTCGCGCGCATCGTGCCATAAATCTAAGACAGCTCCCATCGTAACGGAAAACTGATGATTGCTAAGGGCATCGTATTCTTTTGATTGTTTTAACAGCTCCATAATAGGTTCGTCTACCTTGATCGGCTTGTCACCGGCATGATCATTGATTGTCTTAATATTGTTAATGCCATCATAATTATGATATTTATCAAATAGCTTATCATAGCGTTTGAATTCATCTTGAAGAATCTGCTCATATTGTTTATACGTATGTTCATCTTTTGCATAGGCTGTAAACATGACTACCGTATCAAAGCCTAAGCTTGTAGAAGTCATGGAATATTTTTCTAGTGTTACAGTATCTTTTTTACTGCTGCATCCATTACTGATCAGGATTGTTAACAGGCAGCATAAGCATAATTGGATTTTTCTCATTCTTATCACCGAGAGTTATTATACCATTATCATTTGGTATTATCCACTAAAAGCAAGCTTCCTTTGTTAGCATCCTTAAAATAAGCCATTAGGGATAAAAATGTGTATAATATCGCTTCATTTCAAAACAGAAGATGGACTCATTGCAAATGAGGAAATGCGTATGCCGCGATGACGTCAGAAGATGCGGGGATTAGCTAATTATTAGAGATGTTTTGATTATTTGAGGAATCATTTGATGAAAGGAAATGTTTTATGAAATGAACATGTGTACCAAGGCCCAAGATATTGGATTTTTAAGATAAGATGAAGGAATTTAAGAAAAGAATAACGTATGCAAAGGACAGGAAAAGCGTTTCTTTTGTTATGACAGTAGGTGTTGTGTAAAAATCATAAAAACGAAATTCTAAGATAACTGCGAAATGAATAAATAATAAAAAAGTATGAAAATCATCCGAAATTGTATGGATGATTTTCATACTCTCTGTTATTTAATGATGCCTTGCTTTTTTGGCGTTATGCGAATTCAATGACGGTAGAAGCGTCGAGCATTTTTATTTTCTCCATCATCTGTTGTCGCTTTTCTTCAAAATGTTCTTTTTGATTTGCATAACAAGATGCATGCTGTTGGAAGAGCTCTAACAATTGAGCGGCTGTGATCGTTTTATTGACACAATTGCTGTTTTTCCAATTGATGGTGATATTCCACACACCATGATCATTCAAGTAAATCAAGCCTAAGGGGGTAATTGCCAAAGGTACAACAAAGCCTAATACGATCGTATCTTGAAATACGTTTTGCAGTTTCATAAACGTCATCCTCTTTCATAATATAAGATAATTGTAAAACGAAATAAACAAACAGGCAATACTTTTATAGGAGATAAAAAGAACGAAATGATAAGAAGCGTTTTCTAAGATTGCTTTTAATTAATACATGGGTGGTGATCTTATAAATGTACTGCCATAACCAGAGGAAGGAATTCACACTATATTCCATCAGCTGGAAACATCAGGAATCCGATGAAAAAAACGAAAAATTTCTTTATGTACCTATTTGAAAATGTTATAATAATCTCGGTATGTGATTTAGATGAATTATCTGAATTTACATAGAAAATTAGGAAAGGCTTAAAGAAAGGTTAGGTGACGATGATGTCATTGTTTAAAGGTCCAATGCGTCAGCACATACAGGGTCACAAAGAGTTGACAGAGCATGTTGACATTCTGGAAATTAAGGCTGGAAATTGTGTATACATTCCCATGCTGTCCGGTGCCAGCACCAATCTGGAAATGCTTGTACAGGAAGGCGATAAAGTCTTAGTAGGTACAAAGCTTGCTGTATGCAATGAACGTAATGTTGTTCCTATTTATTCAAGTGTTTCCGGTACTATGAAGGGTATTGAGAAACGTATGCATTCTTCATTAAAACCGGTGAATCATCTGGTGATTGAAAATGATGGAGAGTACAAAAAAGAACAGTCCTTTGAACCGTTGGATTATGAAACAGCGGATCGTACAGCTTTAATCGATTTCATGATGAATGCTGGTATTATTGGACTTGGTGGGGCAGGATTCCCTGCTTACATCAAATACAAATTTGCGAAGGATGTTGAAAAACTGATCATTAATGCTGTGGAATGTGAGCCATTCATTACAGCAGATTATAAGATGATACAGGCGCACAAAGAAGAACTGGTGACAGGAATTCTGGCAATGAAGAAAATGGCGATGGCAAAGGAAGCCGTAATTGCCATTAAGAAAACACATCCGGATTTGATTTCTTTTTGTGAGGAAGCTGTAAAAGGTTTGGATGGTGTGAGTGTTGTTGCTGTTCCAGATGTATATCCTATGGGCTGGGAACGCGTGTTAGTGCGTGAAATTATGCATAAGGAATATGAAAAATTGCCTGGTGAAGTTGGCGCTATCGTCAACAATGCCACAACCGCAATTGCTTTCGGTAATGCCTTGTTGCATGGGGAAGCCATTATCACAAAGACATTGACAGTGTCTGGTAATGCTATCAAACATCCACAGAATGTAACCGTACCGGTTGGTGTTCCAGTGAATGAAATTGTTGAAGCTTGCGGTGGTTATACATGTGATGATGTGAAACTGATTGCTGGTGGTCCAATGATGGGAAAAACGATCGTTAATGATAAGTTTGTGATCGATCGCAATATGAACGCTATTACGATTTTGGCAAATAAACCATATGACAGTGTGGCATGTTTGCGTTGTGGAAAGTGTAGTGATCATTGCCCGGCAGGTTTACAGCCAGTGCGTATTGCCCAAGCGGTTAAGACAAAGGATAAAAATGCCATGGAAAAACTATGTGCGATGGATTGTATCGAATGCGGTTTATGTACCTTCATCTGTCCATCTCGCTTGGATGTAACAGAAAACGTACGGAAAGCAAAACGCCAGCTTATGATGGCGAAGAAGTAAGGAGGGTAAAGAGATGAAATTTACGTTTAACGCATCGCCTAACTTACGTCAGAGTCAGAGTACCAAACAGATCATGTTAGAGTTGATGCTGGGACTGCTGGTTGTCTTCGGCTTTTCCCTAGTTTATTATAACAGTGTTTATGGTATGGAATATGCTTTACAGGCAGTGAAACTAATGGTTGTTTCCTTAGTGGTAGCCTTAGTAACAGAGATTGCCTTTGCATTCTTTACCAAGAAAGATGCTAAGTTTGATTTTGCTTATATCAAGCAATTCTTAGGTTCTTCTTTTGGATGGATTACCGCGATCATTTTGACATTGATGTGTCCGATCAGTATTCGTCCATATGCCTTAGGAGTTTCGACATTTATTGCCATTTTCTTTGGCAAGCTGTTATTCGGCGGCTTCGGTAACAATATTTTTAATCCGGCAGCTTTTGGTAGAGCTATCGTGTTTGCGACTTTTATGGGAGCGACCACGGATGTTGTAACAGGTGCAACACCAACGACATTAATTGCGACCAATTATAACTGGCTTGTTGTTAATCCTGAGATGATTCAGGAAATGATGAGTGAAGTCGGTGGCTTAGGTAAATTATTTACCGGTTGGTATCCTGGGGCCATCGGTGAAACAAGTGCATTGGTTATTTTATTAGTTGGTGTCATTTTGGCAATTCGTAAAGTGATCGACTGGCGTGTACCTGTGGTATATCTGGGAAGTATCTTCCTCTTGACTGCTTGCGTCGCATTATTGCGTGGGGTAGGTAGTTATGAAGGATTGCCTGGTTTCATTTGGTATCCGTTAGTACATGTGTTAACTGGTGGTGTCGTCTTTGGGGCTATCTTCATGTTGACGGATCCGGTTACTTCACCAACCAGTGCGCAGGGACGTTGTATCTTTGCGTTAGGTGCTGCAATCTTTACGGTATTAATTCGTATTAAGGCGAATTTACCAGAAGGATGTTTATATTCTATCTTATTAATGAACATGTTAACACCAATGATCGAAAAGAGTCTGGAAGGCAAGCAATTGGCTTTACGTAAAAAGGCATGGATCATCAGCGGTGTTGTTGGCGTGGTTGGTTTAGGAAGCGTCTTATTAGCTGGAAATGTCATTGAGGCGAAAGAACCGGCACCTAAGGTATTCTTAAAAACTGAAGATAAAGATGTGAATAAATTTGAAGCTAAGATTACGGCTACCAAAGACAATGGTGATGGCACTGCGACTTATAAGGTGGAAGCACAGGGATATGCGTCTACCGAAGATGCATCAAAATTTAATAAATTTGATATTGTGGTAAACACCAAAGATCATACGATCGTATCTGTGACACCTACAGAGGTAGTTGATACGGAATATGTCGGTGATAAGATTTTAAATGAAGCATTCTTATCACAATTTAAAGAGCAGAAATTAAGTGACAATATAGAAGTAGAAGTTAATGATGCAGTTACAGGAGCTACGTTCTCATCAAAATCAACTGTCCGTGCAGTTGAAGAAGTGCGTAAGGCTCTGGGCTACTAGGAGGTAATCGTATGAAGAAAATTTTACATCTTACGGTATTCCTAGCTCTGATTGCTGCATTAGCCGGAGGAGCTTTAGGATTTGCCAACTCTATGACAGTTCCAGTCATCGCGGAAAATGAACTGAAAGCAGAACGCGATACCTTAAAGGTTATCTATGATGATGTTCCTGACAGTGCGTTCGTTGTTGAAAAAGAAAATGTTTCTAAGACGATTCAGAAAGTCTTTAAAGTAGAAGGAAAAGGATATATCTTCAAAATGAAGGTTACCGGTTATAAAGATGGTACTTCCTTCCTTGTCGCGTTAGATAAGGATGGTAAGGTTGTTGATTATGTGGCTATATCAAACGGCGATACCCAGGGACTGGGAAGCAAGGTTACAGAAAAACCATTCCGTGAAAAACTGCAGGGTGCTGATGCTCTTGGCAGCGAAATTGATGAAGATACCATTACCGGTGCAACCGTTTCAAGTAAACCGGTCATTGAAGGTATTAAGGAAGCAGCCAAATATCAGGCTGACCATTTGAAATAGGAGGTGGATGAAGAATGAATCGTAAAGAAAATTTTACAGCAGGTTTCATCCGTGAAAATCCTGTTTTCTCATTGTATTTAGGTTTATGCTCTACATTAGCTATTACGACAACGTTGAACAATGCCATTGGTATGGGAGTAGCTGTTATTGCCGTATTGATCATGTCCAATGTCATTATTTCCTTGATTCGTAACATTACACCATCAGAAATTCGTATCCCAGTGTATATCGTTATCATCGCGACTTTAGTTAAAGTTATTCAGATGCTGATTAAAGCATATGCACCAAGTCTGGATACCGCACTTGGAGTATTTATTCCACTGATCGTTGTAAACTGTATTATCTTAGGTCGTGCTGAGGCATTTGCCAGCAAGAATAAGGTATTAGATTCTGCGTTAGATGGTTTAGGTATGGGACTTGGCTATACGGTTTCTATCATCATCATGTCTGCCATTCGTCAGATTTTAGCTACAGGTGTGATTTCTTTTGATAACCCATTTAATGCGGCGCAGAATATCTTCACTCTGCGTATCATCCCAGATGATTTTGCCATTTCCATGTTCTCTCAGCCATTTGGGGCTTTCTGTACATTTGCCTGCTTGGCGGCTGGATTGGCAGCTTATAAGGCACATAAAGAGAACAAAGCTAAAAAACTGGAAAAGGAGGCGAAATAATTTATGGATTGGAGTAATTTATTCGTCATGTTCGTAACGTTTGTTTTGATTAACAACGTTGTGCTGAATCAGTTTTTAGGTATGTGCCCATTCATGGGGGTATCCAAAAAAAGCAGTTCAGCTATTGGTATGGGGGCTGCCGTTACTTTCGTTATCGTCGCGGCTTCCTTGGTTACGTATGCGTTATATTACGGCGTATTAGATAAATGTGGTTTACAGTATATGGATTTGATTACCTTCATTCTGGTTATCGCAGCTTTAGTACAGTTGGTTGAAATGATCATTAAGAAGACGAGTCCTTCCTTATACAAGGCATTAGGTGTCTATCTGCCTTTGATTACGACAAACTGTGTCGTATTGAATGTTACCTTAAATAATATTACCAATGGATATAACTTCGCTGAAATGCTGACGTATTCCATTGCCATTCCTTTAGGCTTTACATTGGTATTGTATATTTTCTCTACCATTCGTGAACGTCTGGATGCCTGTGATACACCGCTTTCCTGGAAAGGTAACCCAATTGCCCTGATTGTAGCTGCCATTATGGCTTTGGCTTTCAGTGGCTTGATGGGTCTGGTATAGCATATGGCGAGCGCAGTTATTTACTTAGCTATTTTAGGAGGTATTTATGCATTAGTTTTCTATTTGAATCATAAAACACCGCTTCCTAAAGGCTGTGAAAACTTAAAAGCAGAGTGTGAAGGCTGCCATGATGTAGCCTGCTGCAACAACCCTGCGCATGATAAATAGGAAAGGGGAATAACCATGTTAACAGCTGTTTTAATGATGTTGGTACTTGGTGCAATTCTTGGTTTGGGACTTGGAATCGCAGATAGATTTTTGAGTGTTGAAGTAGATGAGCGCGTAGAAAAGGTCAGCAGCATGTTGCCTAACTACAACTGTGGAAGTTGCGGTTATGCTGGATGTAGTGGTCTTGCCGAGGCTTTGGTAAATGGTGAAATTACTGTGGTTGGTACATGTAAACCATGTAAAGCTGATCAGAAGGCAGCCATTGCAGAATACTTAAACACAACACCAGGACCTGACGGCAATTGTGTCAAGGTGAAACCATAAAGGTAACAATGAGATAATCTATCTTAACAGATAGGTTATCTTTTTTAGACAGCAATGGTGCATGATAGTATTTAAAACATGTGGTTTTATGAGGCTGTTATAAAGATTAAAAAGAGCTTTCCCTTCTTTATGACTTTTGATAAAATGAGAGAAAGAAAGGTGATGCAGATTGGATAAGGAAACCATTCATCGTTGTACGTGGGCAGAAAATGCAGAAGCTATCTATCAAAACTATCATGATAACGAATGGGGCGTTCCCGTTTATGAGGATCAAAAATTATTTGAAATGCTGATATTGGAAGGGTTTCAGGCAGGATTATCGTGGCTTACGATTCTAAAAAAACGCGAACATTTTAGAAAAGCTTTTAATTATTTTGATGTAGCTTGCATAGCTGCTTATGATGAAGATAAAATAACAGAATTGATGCAGAATAAAGGCATTGTGAGAAATCGTCGCAAGATTTGTGCAGCAATTCAAAATGCTAAGGTGTTTTTAGCGATACAGAAAGAATATGGTACGTTTTCAGAGTATTTATGGGGATTTACCAATCATCAGGTACAATACTTGCAAGATAAAGAAATGCCGGTCACAACTCCTTTATCTGATAGCATTTCTAAGGATTTGAAGAAGCGTGGGATGAAGTTTGTCGGCAGCACGATCATCTATTCGTATTTGCAGGCTGTCGGTGTTGTTCATGATCATCACAAAGGATGTTTCTTACATGTGGATGATAGCAATAACTAAAAAAGATGTTCTTTGATTTGCCCCTTGTCAAGTAGACAGGGATAGATCATTCCATAAGAACATCTCTTTTAGTTAGGTATTTATCTGATAGGATTTTAATAGTGGTAAGGTAACCATAACGATGACAATGCCAACGATAGCCTGTATGATATTGCTAGGCACACCGGTGAGTGATAATTGCCAACTATCATTTATAAAAGCATCTGCCATAAAATAGCCTATGACCATCCATACGCCGGCCAATGCATATATACCATAGCGTAAGAGTGGTTTTGTGACCTTGTGAAGCAACAGGGATACCAGTACAGCCTCTATTCCTTTGATAAAAAGTGTGGGAATGAAATAAATACCATAACCTCCGGCAATATCCGCCAAACCACTTCCAATACCACCTATAAGAAAGGCATAAAAAGGATTTAATAAGGATGAAAATAATAAGATAAAACCATCTCCAAGATTGAAATATCCCTGAATACCATTCGGAACTTTTATCAAATAGGTAGCCAGAAAGACCAAAGCGATGCCTAATGCCGCCAATACCAGTTCTTTTACTTTCTTATTATCCATGATCATTACGCTTTCTTTAATTTCCGTTGGCGATAGAATTGGCGCTGTATCAGTGGTAAGGCAACGATGGCAATCACGTAACCGACACCACTCTGTAAAATATTTTCGGCTATGCCACTCAAAGCGATAATCATACTTCCTTTTAAATACCATTTTGCGAAAAAATAACCAATAACCATGATCATACATCCAAGGAAATAAGCAATCCATTTTATTTTGTTACCATACTTTTGGAACAAGTAAGCAACCATACAGCCTTCCAATCCTTTGATTAATAAAGTAGGAATGAAATAATATGCATACCCACCTGCAACATCTGCTAAAGCACTGCCTAATCCACCGATCAAAAAGCCGCCAAGCGGTGAGACAATACTAGAAAATAACAAGATGAATCCATCACCTAAATTAAAATAACCATCAATCCCATTAGGTATCTTAATAAACATCGTGGAAACAAAGACGATGGCCATACCTAATGCATATAATACAATTTGCTGCGTTGTTAATGTTTTTTTGTTCATATAATATACCCCTCTTTCTTACTTGTCAGTATTCTAACAAAAATCTGTCATGATAAAAATAGACAAAAATACATAAAAAATAAAGGTCAGTTCATGTTATACTAAAATGGGTGATATATATGGAAATGCAAACAAGCACATTTGAACGACAAAAAGGAATGGCTTTATATAAACAAATCTATTTGAAATTGCGAAAGGATATTATGCAGGGTTATCTGAAAAAGGGAGATCGTTTGCCTAGCATACGTAGCTGTGAGCAATTGTTTAAAGTATCGAAAACAAGTGTTGAGCGAGCTTATCAATTATTATTAGATGAAGGCTATATCAGTTCCAGACCGCAAGCTGGATATTATGTGGATGTAGATGAAGAACATGTGCGTATGCGATTATCTTTATTACAAAATGTTCAAAGGAATCCCACCTATCGTATACGGTATGACTTTCGTAGTCAAAGCATGGATCATGATGCTTTTGATATGACTTTATGGAAAAAATATCTGAAAGAAGTTTTGGAACTGCATCAGGTGATTACGACATATGGTGATGCCCAAGGCGAAGTTTCACTGCGCGAAGCTTTACAAAAATATGCATATTCTATGCGAGGTGTCTTATGTGATGTGGATGCTATCTTGATCGGTGCCAGTTTTCAATCTTTATTATTTTTGTTATGTGGCTTGCTTGATAAACAGATGATCGTCGGTATGGAGAAGAGTGGCTTTTCCCAGGCTGAAGAAGTATTTAAAAGCTATGGTTTTCCAATTGTGTATTTATCCTTGGAGGAAGATGGGATCTCCATTGCTGAATTGCGTAAGCATCATGTACAGGTATTGTATATAAATGCGGGGTCATTGGGAAAAAATCATCAGCCGTTATCTAAAAAGAATAAGGAGGAGCTATTGCGCTGGGCAAAACAGGCAAACGCATTCATCATTGAGGATGATCATAATGGAGAATTACGTTACGCAACCAAGGTAACAAGTGCAATGCAAGGTTTTGATATGGGAGAGCGTATATTTTATATCGGCTCGTTTTCACGTTTGCTTTTGCCATCGTTACGTATCAGTTATCTGGTTATGACACAAGATATCAAACAGCGTTATATTAGCAGAAAAGACAATTATGCGCCGACGTCCAGTAAAATTGAACAATTGGCATTGGCACGTTATATCACGGATGGTCATTTGGAACGCCATATCAGACGATTAAAAAAAAGGTATGAAAAGAAAAGTCAGCATATGTTTGACTTACTGCATACCTATTTACCAGAGGCTAGTTGTATATTAGAAGAAGCTTCCTTACAATATGTGCTACGCTTTCCTTATGAGTTGAACTATGCAGAAATTCTTGTCGAGGGTGAAAAAAAAGGGATAGCTTTTAATATAAATTCCTGTCAAGAACTTGTGATTTCCTTTGCGGCTATTGCGGAAAAAGATATGGATGAGGGGATCTATCGATTGCGTCAGCTTTTGCATGAGAATGCGATATAGATTTGATTACATGCATATCGTAAAATAGGGGGGGATTGAAGAAGTAAATGCCAAATAAACAAGGAAGGTTTACGAAACAGCGGTGGAACTAGATATAATAAATGAATGTGTAACGTTGTAAGATAACGGTATGGATACAATCATAAGTTTATTATTGACAACTGAATGCATCTATCATAAATTAACTCACGTGTATGCAAATTTATAACAACAAGCGTTCCTTTTTCTATGGAAATAGGTGTATAATATAGTGATAAGATAAGGAAAAGGAGGTATTTCTATGCAGGCATTTTTATGGCAACAAGGCGAATTTCTACTACGTATTTTATTAGCCGGTGTATGTGGGGCGATGATTGGCTATGAACGCAAAAGCCGTAATAAAGAAGCAGGCATTCGTACACATATGATCGTCGCCATGGGAGCCGCTTTGATTATGATTGTATCGAAGTATGGCTTTGGCGATCTGTTAGGAAAAGAAGGCGTTGCTTTAGATCCATCGCGTATCGCGGCACAAATTGTCACCGGGGTAGGCTTTTTAGGTGCCGGGATGATTTTTATGCGTAAAAATACCATTTCCGGACTTACGACTGCAGCTGGCATATGGGCAATCAGTGCTATCGGTATGGCGATTGGAAGTGGCTTATATCTATTGGGAATCCTAACCGCTTTTGTAATCTTGTTAATTCAAATTACGTTGCATTCCAATCATAAATGGCTGCGTGAGACTTATAAAGATGATGTATGTTTTGTGATTGAAAAGGATAAAAAAAATATTGAAGACTTGCAGAAGCGTTTGCAACAACTGCATATGGAAATATTGAATGCTAAGGTCGAGGAGAAGGATGATTGTTATCATGTAGATTTTGTGGTAAATTATCCTAAAAATTATGATGCGGATGTCTTGATGAAGCTGTTTCAGGAAATCAGCTATATCAAAGAACTGGATGTATGATTCCTAGCGTTCATTTGAAATAAATCTTGCCATTTTGCAAAGAGTATAGTAAAATAAGCAAGGTTGTGATGAGAATCATCACATACAAACAAGTTCATAGGTTTTAACAGCCTCCATTTTTCACTGATTTCATGTAACTAAATCAGTCATATGGAGGCTTTTTTATGAGAAAGCAGGTGTTTTATATGCAAGTACAAGAAACTAATAAAATGGGCATACGTCCCGTATTTCCATTATTGATGTCCATGGCCTTTCCACCCATGCTCAGCATGCTGATCCAAGCTTTATATAACATTGTGGATAGTATGTTTGTGGCGCAAATCGGTGAGCATGCCCTTACAGCGGTATCTTTAGCCTTTCCTATCCAGACCCTTATCATTGCCTGTGCAGTAGGTATTGGTGTCGGTGTAAATTCATATATTGCCAGAAAGTTGGGAGAAAAGAAACAGGATGAGGCAAACAGCGCTGTGCTGCATGGCTTGTTACTGGCATTGGTAGGATCGTTGTTATTTATCCTATTGGGTATTTTTGGTATACCGGCCTTTTTTAAGATGTTTACAAGCGATGCCTTAATATATGAGGAAGCCTGTGCATATACATATATTTGTGTCTTCTTTTGTTTTGGCTGTTTCTTCCATATTTGTATTGAAAAGGTATTTCAATCTACCGGAAAGATGATCTTTCCTATGGTGATTCAGGCAATTGGGGCTATTATCAATATCATTTTAGACCCAATTATGATCTTTGGCTGGTTTGGTTTTCCGGCATTGGGCGTTCAAGGGGCAGCGATTGCTACCGTCATTGCCCAGATTACTTCTATGGCAATGTCATTTTTTGTGTTATTAAGCAGAGAACATGATGTCAAAGTCGATGTGAAGCATTTCCATTTCCATATGGATTGTATCAAAAAGATCTTGGCTGTAGGTGTTCCAAACGCGTGCATGAATGCATTGAATAGCTTTTTGGTGATGGGATTAAATACGATATTGATTGGTTTCTCTAATGCTGCTGTTGCTGTGTTTGGTATTTATTTCAAGCTGCAAACCTTTGTATTCATGCCGGCAAGTGGCTTAACGCAAGGGGCTATGCCATTGATGGGGTACAATTATGGAGCAGGGTATCATCAACGTCTGCATGAAGCGTTGAAATATGCTATTTCAGTGACCGGAATCATCATGCTATGCGGCTGTCTGCTCTTTGAAATCTTCCCAACCCAACTATTAGGTTTGTTTGATGCCAATGCGGAAATGATGAATATCGGTGTTCCTGCCTTACGTATCATCGGTATCAGTTTTATACCGGCAACCTTCGGTTTTATTTTACCAACCTTGTTTCAGGCTATGGGATTAGGCTTACAATCATTGATTATCTTCTTATTGCGTCAATTGATCATCACCTTGCCATTAGCTTTCCTTTTTGCGAATTGGTTTGGTTTATATGGTATTTGGGTATGTTTCATTCTTGCCGAAACTATAGCAGCTATCGTGGCCTACTTGCTCTATCTGCGTATTCGCAAAACGGATCCGATTCTTTCTCGCAATTGGGAAGCGGCATAAGATTGTGACAGTTTCGTCATCCTTTTGTTTCACATAGACGAAAGGATGCTTTTTTTTGTATAATAGAAGAAATGAAAGACCGTTATGTTATCAGTGTCCTACCATCAAGTAGAAAGCAGGGTGTCTTATGAAAATTTTATTTGTTGAAGATGATCAGGCAATTGCCTTAGGTCTAGTATATTCTTTAGAAAAAGAAGGCTATGAGGTCATACATTGCGTTTCTCAAAAAGCCGCCTTGGGTTTGCTGGAAACACAAGTATTTGACCTATTGCTACTGGATGTCAGTTTGCCGGATGGCGATGGTTATACCATATGTAAACAAGCCAAGCATCTACATGATGTACCTGTTATTTTCTTAACTGCTTTAGATGATGAAGTCAATGTTGTGATGGGCTTAGATCTTGGCGGGGATGATTATGTCACAAAGCCATTTCGCATCAAAGAATTGTTAAGCCGCATAAAGTCAGTTTTACGCCGTTATCAAAAGGATGCTTTAGACATTGTGCAGATACAGCATCTGGAAATCCACATCAGAGAAGGGAAAGTATATCGTAAAGGCAGTGAAGTATTCTTAACAGCGTTGGAATATCGCTTATTGATGGTGTTTGTTAATCATCAGGGACAAGTCTTATCGCGTAGTCAGCTATTGGAAGGCATATGGGATGTCGCCGGTGATTTTGTGAATGATAATACGTTGAGTGTATATATCAAACGTTTACGTGAAAAGTTGGAAAAAGATGCCGCAGAACCGGAAATTATTAAAACAATCAGAGGACGCGGGTATCGGATGGAGAAAGGATCATGAAACTATTACGCAATAAAGAAATACGAAGAAGCGTGTTGAGCTGTGTTTTATACAGCTTATTATTGTATGTTTTAAGCTTACTTTGGAACATTCCAATCTTGCTTCTCTTGTTTTTCCAAGCCGGTGGTTTTCTAGCTATTTTCTTATGGTATCAAAAACAGCGCTATGCACATATCACAGCATTATCCACATATCTGCAGGCAGTATATGAAGGCAATGAGCTGTTGGATATACGCGATTATGAAGAAGGAGAGCTTAGCATATTAAAAAGTGATATTTATAAGATTACCAGTATCTTGAAACAACAAAAGGAATTGCTAGAGAAAGATAAGACATTTCTGGCGGATACCTTAAGTAATATTTCGCATCAGCTAAAGACACCTTTAACCTCAATGATCGTCATGAACGATTTATTAGCACAAGAAGATCTGCCATTGATTAAGCGTAAACAGTTCCAGCAACAGATGCAGCATCAACTGCAGCGAATCGAATGGCTGATTGCGACCTTACTTAAGCTTTCAAAGATTGATGCGAATGCGATTATCTTTGAACCAGTTGATGTTGTTGCCCATACGTTGCTTGAAGAAAGCATAGAACCACTTTTAATAGGCATGGAGCTAAAAAACATCACTTGTACGATACAGTGCGCAACGGATATTCATTTTACTGTTGATCGCAATTGGATTAAGGAAGCCATTGTAAATATCGTGAAAAATTGTATGGAGCATACTTCTGAAAACGGTCATATCTGCATCAGCTGCAAGAATACACCTCTTTATACCTTCCTTGTGATCGAGGATGATGGCTGTGGCATTGCTACATGTGATTTAGCGCATATCTTTGAACGATTTTATAAAGGGGAAAATGCCGGTCAAGACAGTGTGGGCATAGGCTTATCTTTAGCTAAAGCTATTCTTATGCATAATCATGCGACGATTGAAGCAGAAAGTGAAGTAGGAAAAGGCACACGGTTTTTGATTCGCTTTTATAAATAAAAGCAGGCAGTTTCATGACAGAATTGTAAGACATATTGTCATGAAGCTGTCATTTCTTTCGCTTATACTTAAGCGTAGGAGGAAATACATATGGAATTGTTAAAGGTAGAGCATGTAAGTAAAATTTATGGGGCGAAAGAAACGCAGGTAAAGGCATTGGATGATGTTTCTTTTACGGTAGAAAAAGGAGAATTTGTGGCAATTGTTGGCCCAAGTGGCTCAGGTAAGTCTACGCTGCTGCATATTCTTGGCGGTGTGGATCGTCCGACAAGTGGTCAGGTAATCTTAGATGGTAATGCGATGTATCAGATGGATGAAGATGGATTGGCTATTTTTCGACGTCGTCAGATTGGCCTTATCTATCAGTTTTATAACCTGATTCCGGTATTGAATGTGAAAGAAAATATTACTTTGCCTTTGTTGTTGGATCAGCGAAAAGTAAATGAAGATTACTTTCAGAAATTGGTACAGCAACTCGGTTTGCAGGATCGTTTAAATTATTTGCCCAATCAATTATCAGGAGGACAGCAGCAGCGCGTATCTATCTGCCGTGCCATCATGGCATCACCGGCTGTCGTTTTAGCGGATGAGCCAACAGGAAATCTCGATCGTAAGAACAGCGAAGAAATTGTCGGGTTATTAAAACAGCTGCATCTAGAACAAAAACAGACGCTGATCATGATTACGCATGATGAAAGTATTGCCCTGCAGGCAGATCGCATCTTGCAAATAGAGGATGGTAAGATTGTCAAAGACGAGGTGATACGGCGATGAAGGTAGAATATCGCGTCACTTTGGAAAGCATGCGGCGCAATCGCAGAAGAACTAGAATTACCATCTTCGGAGTTGTGCTTTGTATCGCGATGCTATCCGCAATTGCGACCATGATGACTTCATATCGCAGTGCCATGATCGAAGGTGTAATCGCACGCAATGGCTTTTATCATTATAGCTTTAATGAGATATCTTCATCGGATGTTCAAAGGCTGCAAGCAAATCAAGATGTTGCACAAGTTGCCATTACCTATGCGGATAAAGCACGATATGGAACAAAGGATGACAATGCAGAAATGCAGACTACCATTCAGATAAATGGTGTAAAAGAAAAAGACTTAGCGTTAAAAGGCAATGCATTGATTCAAGGAAGCTATCCTAGCAATGCACATGAAATTTTAGTCAGTGAGCAATTTCTTAAAAAATATGAGAAAGCGATTGGTGATCCTATTACTTTACGCATTGGCGATTATCCAAAGCAGCATTGGCAAACCAAACAGCAACAAGACTATCGCATTAGCGGTGTAATCAAAAGCTGGTGGGATGATGTAGGCTATATGAACACCATTGTGGCCTATGATACACAACAAGAAGCTTTGCATAAGAATAACTTATCCGCCTATCTCTGCTTGGACTCTTTGCGGCATAAAGAGGATAAAATAGCACGCATTCAAAGCCAACTGCATACAGAATATGGTAGCAATACCAATCATGACCTGCTGCAGTTTTATGAAATTACCGATTCAGAGTTTATGAAAACGATGTTGATTGCAGGCAGTATCATGGCCACTTTGATCTTATTAGGCGGAGGCTCTCTGATTTATAATGCATTTGCCATATCATTAAGTGAGAGAACCAGATATTTAGGTATGTTATCCAGCGTTGGAGCGACGCGAAAACAGAAAAAACGCTCAGTACGCTTTGAGGCTTTCGTCATCGGATGTATTGCCTTACCGATTGGTTTATGCTTAGGAATCGGCGGGGATGCTATTGCCTTTCATTTGTTTGACGGCCTCATACGTTCATCCAGTTCTTCTGATCTGGATTTAAAAGTTGTGGTGAACTGGCAGATTCTGTTACTAATCGTTATGTTTACCATTGTACTATTGCTTTTTTCATCCTGGTTACCGGCAAGGAGAGCTTCCCGTATTTCGGCAGTTACGGCAATACGTCAGAATAGTGATGTACGCATACGTAAAAAGGATGTTAAAGTAAGCCGTATCACACAAAGATTGTTTGGCTTTGAAGGTACTCTTGCAATGAAAAACATGAAGCGCAATCCTTTCCGTTATCGTGCAACGTTGTTATCGTTTATCATTTGTATGGTTTTATTTCTTAGTGCCATCACCTTGATGGGACTTGTGCAGACGACTATCTTGATGAGCATACGTACCAATGCAGATGTTACCTTAAACATCTATAACAACACCGATGACCAATTGCCTTATAAACCTTATGAGGAAGCAAAGTTGTCTGCGTATAAACAAGTGCGTTATGCAGATCATGCGACATTGACCTTAGAAAGTTTTTTGAAATTAAACGATAGTCGCTACCTAAGTAAGGCGGGAAAAGAACAATTACAAAACTATGAAAAAAATATAGATGTCAATACCAACTTTCACGAGAGCAGTCTATCATTCCTTGATATCTATGGTTTACAGGATGAAGAATTAAAAGCCTATTGTAAACAAGTAGGGGTCGATATAGAAAAACTGAAGCAGCATCAGGGGATGATCTTAGTAAATGCTCCAGTAAAAGATGCTTATAAAACAAAGCATATCGATTGGCTAAAGGTTGCAAAAGGCAGTCACTTATCAGCGGAATTTGATAAGAAAGAGGATCCTTATAAAGCCTATGAAGATGGAGATGATATACCAGACGTTTTGCCAACACCGGTCTTAAAACATGCCGTGTATATTGAAAAAGTGACGCAGCTAACGCCAGACTTTCTTGAGGCAGCTTATAATAATCCAACAAGCTATCTGATAACATCCTTTGATGCTGTGAATGCCTTAGCAAGTACGCTTGATAAAAAAGGTGGAAATGCGCATGCTACCTGTATGATCTACTATCGCAGCATGCATCCAAATGAATTACAGGATGAACTTAGCAAGCAGCAGTCAATGAATATGTATGTAAATAATGTTGCCAAAGATAATGAAAAAACAAAAAGTTTAAGCTTAGTAATCTCCTTATTTCTTTATAGCTTTGTCGGTTTATTGATTTTAGTTTCTATTACCAATATCATCAACACGATAGCTACTAGCATGCAGTTAAGAAGAAGAGAATTCGCAATGTTGAAATCCATCGGCATGACAAAAAAACAGTTTCATCGTATGATTGGTTATGAAAGTATCTTTTATGGTTTCAAGACATGTTTGTATGGACTTCCTATCGCCTTTTTGATCATGGTAATCTTATCAAAAACTTTTTCTTTAAGTTTTGAAAATAAGCTCTATATTCCATGGTTGGGAATTGGTATCACGATTTTCGTGTTGTTCCTATTATTGATCTTAATCATGTTCTTCTCTATTAAAAGAAGTGAGCAGGAAAATATCATCGAAACGATACGACAGGAAAGTATCTAAGGTAAAAAACGGTTGAGGAAGACCGTTTTTTTCAGGAATGGAAAACGGGTAGCGGCAATGGTATAATAAGAGTAACGATGCAGGAGGCAAGGTTATGCAAAATTATGTTATGGCAATTGATCAAGGAACAACCAGTACTAGAGCCATCCTTTTTGATCAGCAAAGCAATATCATCGGAATTGCTCAAAAGGAATTGGAAAATTACTATCCTCATCCTGGTTGGGTAGAACAGAATGCAAATGATATTTGGGCAAGTACAGTAGGGGTCATGTTTGAGGTATTGGCAAAAACAGGTATCAAAGATACACAAATTGCGGCAATCGGTATCACAAATCAAAGAGAAACAACTGTTGTCTGGGATAAGGAAAGCGGACAGCCCATCTATTTTGCCATTGTATGGCAATCTCGGCAAAGCGATTCTTATTGTGAAGCATTCAAAGCCCAAGGCTTAGAAGAAATGATCAAGGAAAAGACGGGATTATTGTTAGATCCGTATTTTTCTGCCAGTAAGATTCGTTTTATCTTAGATCATGTTGCGGGGGCTCAGGAAAGGGCAGAACGTGGTGAACTGCTGTTTGGGACGATGGATACATGGTTGTTGTGGAAACTGAGCCAAGGGGCAAAGCATATGAGTGATGTGTCGAATGCATCACGAACGATGTTAATGAATTTAAAAACTTTGGATTATGATGAAGAATTGTTAAAACTGTGGAACATTCCAAGATGCATGTTACCGGAAATTCATGATACCAGTGAAGTCTATGGCTATACCAGTGGATTATTTGATCATCCGATTCCGATTGCGGCTTTGGTTGGCGATCAGCAGGCAGCTTTATTTGGTCAGACTTGTTTTGATGCGGGTAATGTTAAGAATACGTATGGTACCGGATGTTTCCTGCTTATGAATACGAAGGAGAAAATTATCCACTCTCAACATGGCCTGTTAACATGTGTAGGCTGGCGTATTAGGGGGCAAACCGCTTATGTTTTAGAAGGTAGCGTGTTTGTGGCCGGAGCTGCTATTCAGTGGCTAAGAGATGGTTTGGCTATCATTTCCAGCAGCAGTGAAAGTGAAAGCAGAGCCAAGCAAGTAAATGATTGTGATGGTGTTTATGTAGTGCCTTCCTTTACCGGGTTAGGTGCGCCTTATTGGAAGCCACAGGTAAAAGGGGGCATCTTAGGATTAACCAGAGGCACAAAGCAAGAGCATATCATACGTGCTACCATAGAATCTTTAGCTTATCAAACCAGTGATGTCGTATTTGCTATGCAAGAGGACAGTGGTTTAGCCATTAAAAAGATGCAGGTAGATGGCGGTGCTAGTCGTAATGATTTCCTCTTACAATTTCAAAGTGATATTCTAAATACGCAAGTAATTCGTTCAACCATCAGTGAAACGACCGCATTAGGAGCGGCTTATCTGGCAGGTTTAGCCGTCGGTGTTTGGAAACATCAGGATGATATCCGTAAGCAATTTCAAGTTGCCAGCATTTTTGAACCGATGATGGAGGAAGAAAACCGCATTGCTCATTTAAACGGCTGGAAGCGAGCAATCCATGCGATTATGGAGTTTTAAATAACTGCGGCAAGCAATTTGCAAAAGATAAAATCACAGGGTCATCACGACATACAAGAAAATGGTAATTTTTGCTTGTGAAAATGTTAGTAAATCAATTGACGTATATCCTTACCTTTGTTAAAATATCTTTGGTAAAGAGGGAATATTTCTTCTAAGTCGTAATGAACGATTTACCAGAAAGAGAAAAGGAGATAATGAACATGAAAAAACTGACAGTATTACTGGCAGCATTGTTTATGCTGACGGCGTGCGGTAGCAGCGAAGAAGCAAAAACGGGATCTGCCGAAACAGCAAAAGATGCCAAAGGTGATTATGCAAGTGCTAAAATCACAGTAAAAGGCGATGCAGTTGAGTCTATTACATTAGATGAGACAAAGGATGGCAAATCAAAAAAAGAGCTTGGTGCTAACTACAACATGAAGCCACACAGCAAAATCAAAAAAGAATGGAATGAACAGGTAGAATACTTGGAAAAGTACATTGTTAAAAACGGTATCGATAAGGTCGAATTAACAGATCAAGGCTACCCTAAAAATGACGATGTATTGGCAGGATGCACCATCAACATCACAAATCTGATGCAAGCAGCTAAAGATGCAGAAGCTGCAGCAAAGAAATAAACAACCGACAGATAGTACAGTTCTCATAAAACTGGACTATCTGTTTTTTTAACGAATTCATAATGTTATCTTTATGCGTAAACTAAAACAATGCCTAGGTTTATAGTTTTATGGTAGTAGCGCATATGGCAGGATGTATGGTTGCACAAAAAGCGGTAACACTAAAATTAAGCAGAAAGGATGCGAAAGAATGAAAAAAATAACAGTGTTACTGCTTGGTGTATGCATGCTGTTGAGCGGTTGTGCAAAAAGCGAGCAGAAAGAGGGAACAGGAACTTATACAAATGCAAACGGGGAAACGACAACGGCTAAAGTAACTTTAAAAGATGGTAAAATCAGTAAGGTTTCCATTGATGAAACCGCGAAAGACAAAGACAAGACAAAAAAAGAACTTGGCGCTGACTATCATATGAAAACAGCAAGCGGTATTGGCAAAGAATGGAATGAACAAGTGAAATTCTTTGAAAACTACGTAGCTAAACATGGTATTGAAAAGTTGGAATTAAAAGATAATGGAAAGGCAGCTAACGCAGATGTTATCAGCGGCTGCACCATTAGTGTTGAAGGGTTTGTAAAAGCAATCGCCGATGCTAAGGCAAATGCTAAATAAAAAGTGATGCTCCTATATTTGTATAGGGCATCACTTTTTTCAAGCATGGAAGTTTATTTCTTATTGATTCTGGCATTCGCAATAACGATGACATCGCCCGAATTTAAAGTTACTGTTTCACTATTTAGATTATATTCCTGGCATAAGGATAGTCATTAAAATAAGAGTTTTCATACACGTAATAGGAAGCTGTGTCTTTATATTCATTACTGGATGGTTTTAATATGTGATAAAGGAATTCAATAAAAGGAATTTCATAGGATGATTTGATATATAATAAGTGATTTTCTTTTTTATCCATGTTCTACCTGCATATTCTGCATCATTTTTAAGCGTTATTTAGAATGGTACAGTCTATTAAGGGCAATCTATACGATGATAATCATAAACAGCTGTACAAAAAGCGATTGCAAATGTGAAATCTTATGAGTATAATATAAAATAATGGAGGAATTTATGAACAAAGCAGATAAGATATTTATTGGACTCATCGTAGTAATTTCATGCTTGTTGTATGTCCCTTCGTTATGGTATGCCTATCAGAATCAAGGCAGCGTGAAAGAAGTCGTCGTCAGTTATAAAGATAAAGTGGTATTACAAAAACGTTTGTCATTAGATCATGTATATGAAGTAAAAGGTACATTAGGACCTGTAAAGGTAGAAGTAAAGGATGAAAAAGTGCGGGTGGAAAAAGAAACATCCCCTTATCATCTTTGTTCTATCCAAGGATGGGTGGATGACGTTAATCGTCCAATCGTCTGTCTGCCGAATAATATTGTTGTAGAGATACGTTCTGCATCTGATGAGGAAGCAGACATAGATACGGTGATTCAATGATGAGCAAAACTAAGAAAATGACGACTATTACCATGTTGATTGCTATCAGCATCTTATTTCACATGATTGAATCGATGATACCCATTCCTGTTCCTATTCCAGGTTTTAAGCTGGGCTTAGCGAATATCGTTGGTTTGATAGCCTTGTACTTGTTTGATGAAAAAGTCATGTTGGAAGTAAATCTGATGCGTGTTTTATTGGCATCTTTATTGCGAGGTGTGCTATTTGGGACAGGTTTTTGGTTGTCCCTGTGTGGAACGTTATTAAGCTGTGTTGCATGCATTATCGCAAAGCGGTATACACCGATGAGCATTTATGGTGTCAGTGTCGCCGGCAGTAGTTTTCATGCTATTGGACAAGTCATCGCGATTACGTATATATATCAGCAATTTTTTATGCAGGCCATTCTGCCTGTCTTAATTTTGCTTGGTATACCAACCGGCTTATGTATGGCATTGCTTGCTAATCAAGTGTTAATACGATTACAAAGGTAAAAAAGGAGGACATAAAGATGGAAACATTTGTATATAGACCAAAGGGAGTATGCTCACAGCAAATGACATTTACCATGGATGGCGATATTATTCGTGACGTTAAGATCGTTGGTGGCTGTGCCGGCAATTTACTGGGAATTTCCCGCATTTTGAAAGATAAAAAGATCAGTGAAGTTATGGAGGCTTTCCATGGAGTGCGCTGTGGCATGAAGGCGACCTCATGTCCAGATCAGATTGCGACGGCTTTGCAGGCATATGCAAAGCAGCACAATATGGATATTTAACAAGAAACCTTTAACCATGACAGGCACATGACGCCTGTTTTTTTGTACACGAAGGGGTGAGAAAATGAAAACTATAAAATTTTTATGGACGTATATGCGTCCTTATCGTTATCAACTATTGTTATTGGTAGTGGATGTGGCATTGTATGCATTGTGTATGTTGCTAGCACCTTTGTTAATATCCTTTGTAGTAGATAATGTGATTCAGGGAGTACCATTTGACAATGCGTTTCTGCAAAATCTAGTTGATGCTTTTGGGGGTATGCAGGTGTTGCAGGATAATTTATGGATTTGGTCTTGTATGATCGTGGCAGCTTACATCATCGTTGCGCTTGCCATCAATCGACGCAGTTTGCATAGTGGCAACGTGGCAGAAACACTGGCTTTAAATATTCGTAACGCCATGTATGATCATTTGCAAAAACTGCCTTTTGCCTATCATAAAAGCCGTGACAGCGGTGACTTGATACAGCGCAGCACTTCTGATATTGAAACCATTCGCCGCTTTTTTGCGACCCAGCTATCCGAGATGTTGTTTGCTATTTTAAATGCGACCATTGCTGCGTTGATCTTATTTCGCCGCAGTGTAAAACTAACCTTATTGTCGATTTGTTTAATTCCTTTTATTCTGTTAGCCAGTAATATCTTCTTTTCAAAAGCTAAGAAGATCTTTTTAGAGTGTGATTTGGCGGAAAGTACAATGACGACAGTATTGCAGGAAAATCTCAATGGTGTTCGTGTTGTAAAAGCATTTCATCAGGAAAAACGAGAGATTGCTAAATTTTCATCCAGCAATGAAGCATTCGCCAAAAAATATTTTGATTTGATGCATGCACTTGCATTATTTTGGAGCAGTACCGATTTGTTAGGACAGCTGCAGATCCTTTTGATGATTGCTGGAGGTATCTTCATGGCTTTGCAAGGAGAAATCACGACCGGTACGTTCTTTGTCTTTTTAATGTATGAATCTACCATTGTTTGGCCACTTCGACAGCTTGGACGTATCTTATCTGATTTAGGTAAGGTGAGTGTTTCTGTGAAACGTGTGCAGGAAGTATTGGAGGAGCCATGTGAAGATCTTGTCAGTGGTTATACGCCCGAAATTCATGGTAACATTCAATTTGAGCATGTAAGCTTTCGCTATGCAGATGGCGCGCAGGATACCTTAAAGGATATCAGTTTTACAATACCAAAAGGCAGTCGGGTTGCCATCATGGGACCTACGGGAAGCGGTAAATCTTCCTTGGTGCAGCTATTAAGTGGTATCTATGCATACCATGAAGGAAGCATTCGCATTGATGGTGTGGAATTAAGGGAAATTTCTAAGAACTGGCTGCGTCGTCATGTTCAGATTGTTTTACAGGAGCCATTCTTGTTTTCCAAAACAATCTATGAAAATATTCATGTGGCATCAGAAAAAGCAAGCCACAGTGATGTGCATAAGGCTGCCAGTATGGCAAGTATCCATAAGGATATCGAACAGTTTGATGAAGGCTATGAAACCATGGTAGGGGAAAAAGGTGTTACCTTATCCGGGGGACAGAAACAACGTGTTGCCATTGCCCGCTGCTTGTTGGCAAAAAGTCCCATCATCATCCTCGATGATTCGCTTTCTGCTTTGGATACACAAACCGATCGCATGATTCAAGAAGCTCTGGATGATTATCAGCAGGAACTCACTATGCTGATGATTACCCATCGTATTTCTTCTGCAAAAAAAGCAGATTTCATCATTGTGTTGGAGGATGGTCAAATCACACAGCAGGGAACGCATGCCCAACTCATCCAACAAGAAGGTCTTTATAAACGTATTTATGAATTGCAAAATGAAGGAGGTGAAAGCGATGGAGATGAAAGAACAAGAATTCAAAAGTGATGTGTTTGATGCGCATACATGGAAATATGTGTTTCAGCTCTTATGGAAGCATAAAAAACATTTAGTTTTCTTAATCCTATTTAATATCGCCTTGGCTATCAGCGATGTCATCATGCCCATGTTAAATCGTCATGCCATCAATACGTATGTCGATGATGCACATAGTGCCGCAGGTTTAGGCAATTTTATAGCAATCTATGCCGCCATGATCATCCTGCAATGTCTGTTAGTTTATCTCTTCTTTCGATTTGCGGCAAGAGTTGAAAGTGATTATGGAAAGCAGTTGCGCCTGCTTTGTTTTGAAAAGCTGCAAAACCAAACCTTTTCTTATTTTGATAAAACAGCCAATGGCTGGCTGATGGCAAGAATTACTTCCGATACGGCCCGTTTGGCTGAAACGTTAGCTTGGGCTTTTGTCGATGTGGTATGGGGCATTTTTGTGATGATTGGTATTAGTATCGTCATGCTGATCGTGAATTGGCAAATGGCCTTAGCGGTATTGATCATGGTGCCGCTATTATGGCTAATATCACTATATTTTCAAAGAAGGATATTAAAGGCACAGCGATTGTCTAGAAAAGCGAATTCCAAGATAACAGCCGCTTTTGCCGAAGGCATTAACGGTGCGCAGACAACGAAGACCTTGGCAATTGAAGAACAGAACTTTCGCGAATTTCAAACAAAGACAGCGGATATGAAACGTTACAGCATGTCTGCCTTGCGTATCAATGCTATCTTTCAACCTGTCGTATATTTATGCAGTGCTTTAGTGATCGCTATGCTGCTTTATATCGGTGGACAGCAAGTTTTATTGCATACGATTCAGTTTGGTACCTTAGCGATGTTTATCAATTATGCTCAATTATTTTTTGATCCGTTGAAACAAATTGCCAGAGTCTTGGCAGAAATTCAAATGGCACAAGCCAGTGCGGAACGTGTCGTTGCCTTGTTAGAAGAACCAATTGCGATACAGGATAAAGAAAGCGTCAGAAAGATTTATGGAACGTTGTTGGATGAGCATAAAGAAGCGTATGAACCATTGTTAGGAGATGTAGCTTTTCATCATGTGA
The DNA here is from genome assembly GCF_020563125.1 of Longicatena sp. 210702-DFI.1.196. Taxonomy (NCBI): domain Bacteria; kingdom Bacillati; phylum Bacillota; class Erysipelotrichia; order Erysipelotrichales; family Erysipelotrichaceae; genus Longicatena; species Longicatena sp. 210702-DFI.1.196. The sequence continues at coordinate 26,806 of NZ_JAJCPX010000006.1, forward strand.
GTTTTGCTTATCTTCCAAATGAGCCCATCTTAAAGGACTTTAATTTAGAGGTAAAACAAGGGCAGATGGTAGCCCTTGTCGGGGAAACCGGTTCGGGGAAAAGTACGATTGTGAATTTGCTTTGTCGTTTTTATGAACCGAAAGAAGGCTATATTGCTATTGATGGTCATGATTATCGCGACCGCAGCGTTGGCTGGCTGCATTCTCATATCGGATATGTGCTGCAGACACCGAATTTATTCTCAGGAACGATTGCCGATAATATTCGCTATGGCCGACCGGAAGCAAGCGATGCCGAAGTGATTGCTGTTGCAAAACAAATCCATGCCCATGAATTTATCATGAAGATGGAAAAAGGCTATGAAAGTCAGGTGGGGGAAGGCGGCGATTTATTATCGACCGGACAAAAGCAATTGATTAGTTTTGCCAGAGCTATTTTGGCTAATCCAAGTATTGTTATTCTTGATGAAGCCACTAGTTCTATTGACACAGAAAGTGAAAAAGCTATCCAACATGCGATTACAAAGCTATTAGAAAAGCGCACCAGTTTTGTTGTTGCCCATCGTTTATCGACCATTGTGCATGCGGACATCATTGTTGTCTTGTCCCATGGTCGCATTATTGAGCAGGGCACCCATGCGGAATTGATGGCACTGCGAGGGCACTATCATAAACTATATACTGTTCAATACCAAGAAGAGAAAGAGCGTGTATTGCTTCATAGAGAGGATGGCTTGGCTACCTAAAATATAAAAGTCGTTGCTGTTTTGTAGCAGAAACGACTTTTTTGCGTGAAGTATTATAACGATCAAAGGATTTAAAGATAGCGCTTGCCTCTCATTATCCTTGATTATGAAAGCACATGGATTGCGGTGAAAGCTACAAAAGAAGCCAATATCCATGAGGAAGCAAATGATTATTTTGAATTTTTGAATCATATAGTATCATAAAATTGTATCATTTTGCGTTATCAAACAAGGCGCTAGAATGCTTTTTTGACTGACAGCAAGCGCAAGGTATGTTATAATTTAAGACGTAAAAATATGAGGTGAGAGGACTATGCAAAGAATTGCGAAATTTCATAAAGTAAGCTTTCAACAATTTGAAAAGGACTGGAAAGACACCTTTGCTGGCAGTAACAGTGTTGAAATTCAGAATATCTATGACACGTTAAGGCTGCCACAACGAGCAACAGCAGGTTCTGCCGGCTATGATTTTTATGCTCCTATCAGTTTCACCCTACATCCTAGGGAAACGATTAAGATTCCAACAGGAATACGTGCTGAAATGCAGGAAGGATGGGTTTTATCTTTATATCCAAGAAGTTCGCTGGGGTTTAAATATCGTCTGCAATTAAACAATACCGTTGGTATCGTAGATAGCGATTATTTTTATTCAGATAATGAAGGACATATTTTCGCGAAAATAACCAATGATGCTAAGGAAGATAAAACCTTGTATATGAAACAAGGAGAAGGATTTTTACAGGGAATCTTCTTGCCATTTGGTATTACAGAGGATGATGAGGTCGCAGCAAAACGTAATGGAGGCTTTGGTAGTACCAATACACAATAAGCAGCAGGTAAGCATATCTGTTGTTTTTTTATTGAATTTGGTAGTTTAGGTATAAAAAAGGCTAGACTTGTATTACAAGATGAAAAAAGGTAAAATTATTTTAGGCAAATAACGCAATATTATTTTTACATAAGAAGCAGAAAGGCAGTACAGTATGAGAAACCTCATGTAGATAGCTTTCATCACTTTTTTATGCATCCTTTGTATCGGATGTAGTACACATATACCATCCACTACAGATAAAAAAGAGCGAGCAGCGTATCCTATGGCCCATTTTCCTAAAGCATATAAATTGGAAGACAAGGTAAAAGCCAAATTAGAACTATATGCCATGCTAGATCAGCGACTGGCTCCCATTATTGAGCATCCGCAGACATATCCTGCAATTTTATTTCAAATGTTGTATGTGAATTTTGAAACACTTGGCTTTGTCGCCAATTATCCCCAGCAAAAGGATAAAGTGATATCGGATACGATTGGTCAAGTAACAAAAGGGGAAATACCACTTTTATTACAGTGGGATAAACGTTGGGGATATGGTCAGTATGGAGATGCTTTTTTAGGAGCTACCGGTTGTGGACCTACTGCTTTAACGATGGTGATAGCAGGTTTAACGAATAGAACGGATATCACGCCGTATACGGATGCTCAGTATGCTAAAAAACATCATTATTATGTGAATGGCATTGGCAGTAGTTGGGATTTGATTAGTGAAGGCGGTAGTGCTTTTGGAGTGAAGGCACATGTTATGGGTACGGATAAAGGTAGTATTTATTTACGTTTAAAACAAGGATATCCTATTATCTGTAGTATGGGCAAAGGTGTGTTCACAACAAATGGGCATTACATTGTGTTAAGCGGTATTGAAAAAGGAAAAATCAAAGTAAAGGATCCTAACAGCATCATTCGCAGCAATGTCCTTTGGGATTTTGAAACTTTTGATGATCAAATAGAAGCATGCTGGTATTTTAGTAAAAAGTAAAGTTCTTAGAAAATTGTAACGATTTTACTCAATCACAGACAAATAGGAAGTTTAAAATCATCCATCAATGATTTCTTACTTCCTTTTTTTCTTTTTAAATATGTGTACTCACTATTGTCATAGTTCTTTACTTATAGGTAATACTTAGTATTAAATTAAATTTAGTATTTGACAATACCAAGTAGTAGGTATATCATAATAGTAGGAGGTGATGCCAGTGAACACCCAGTTTAAGAAAGGGGTATTGGAACTGATCGTCTTATTGTCGGTTTATAAAAAAGACATGTATGGCTATGAATTGGTATCTGAGGTCAGCAAGGTAATAGATGTTAATGAAGGAACAATCTATCCTTTGTTAAAACGTTTGACCAATGAACATTACTTTGAAACATATCTGGTAGAATCGAGCGAAGGACCTCCGCGCAAATATTATCGCATCACAAGCTTAGGAAAAGAACGTGGAAGATTATTGCTTAAAGAGTGGAATGCCTTCCATGAAACCGTGAATAACTTTATTAAGGAGAGTGAAACGTATGACGAAAGATGAGTTTCTTCGCATTTTAGACCGTAAACTACAGGTCATTAATGAACGCGAACGCAGAGATATCATAGATGAATATCGCACGCATATTGAAATGAAGGTACAGGAAGGGAAAACGGAAGCTGAGGCAATTGAAGATTTTGGGGATATTGATGAATTGGTGAATGAAATTCTGGATGCTTATAAAATCAATACCAAACAAGTGAATAACAGTTTTGATCATAAGTTTAACAGCTTTATGGATGATTTGTTTGAAGGCTTCCAACGTTTCTTAGGATCATTTACATCCTTAGATGTTGAAGATGTTGTGCGTTTGGTTTTTGAAATATTAACGATTTTAATTTTATTGCTTATTTTACGTATTCCGTTTGCGTTGGTATCAAGTTTAGGTTATGAACTCTTACATTCATTGATCGGCTTTGGAATAGGTAATGTATTAGCACATATTTGGGAATTGATCATCAGTATTGCTTATATTGTACTGTTTATTGTTGTTTTCGTTAATCTGATTGGCAAACGTGTACAACGTTACCGTCAAAAAAATCCTAATAGTAAATCAGTCTTTGATGATTTTAAAGATAGTGTGCATAAAATGAATCGCTCACATGCCCAAGACACCATCTATGATGAAACAAAAGATGCTAGTTATCAGAAAGAACAGTATCAAGAACATCCTTATCAGAAACAAGAGGACAAAGAACAAGCTGAATTTGAACAAGATCAATATCAATCCGTTCATCGGGAAAGTGATAGTATAGGTGAAGGCGTTGGCAGTCTGGTTTCTGTGCTTATGAAAATTTTCTTCTGTTTGATGATGATACCAGTCATCGGTATCATGGTGGGATTATGTTGTGCCCTTGGCGCAATGGTCATCTTAAGTTTAGAAGGACTGACCTTGTTTGGCGCTTACTTCATCGTTATCGGTGGTATTATTTTAGTAAGTGCCTTCCTTACTGCCATGTATCGTGTATTATGGAAAAGGGGGTAATGAAATGAAACGTTTTCTAGTATCCTTTATCATTGGGATGACATTATTAGCTGCGGGTGTCACTACGTTAATCTTTGAATTACGTGATTTTCGTTTTGTTGATGCAAGTAGCGAGGAAATTGAACAAAATTCATTGAGTGATGAAATCACCATTGGCAAGGAAGATGTAAAACTGTATTTTGACGATGGTATGTCTTATGATATTCATATTGATGATACGGTAAAAGACAACGTCATCCAACTGAATTATGCAGAAACGATTGCATTTCGCAATGAACGAACTTCTTTGTATTTCAGCTATGCCGATCATGCGCATATTACATCCTTTCATGAGGGATGGGAAACTTTTCAAAAGGTCATTGATGGTTTGAAAAAGCATGAAATTTACAGTTTTGATGCTTGCTTTGCAATTCGCATCACATGCAATGAAGCGACACGGAAACATTTGCAATTTTACCAGAATTAAAAATGTTCATAGCGTATGAAATAAAAAAAAGACGAGGAGGTATTGAGATGAGGAGCACTGTACGATCATAGGTAACATAAAAAGAAATGAAGAAAGGACCTATGAACATGACAAAATTTCTTGAACATAAAGATATTTACCTACGACCTCAGCAAGAGGAAGATGCAGCTTTCTTTTATACTTGGAATAACGATGCACTTACGCGTGGGAAGATCGGAGAAAAACGCAGTAAAAGCTTGTTGCAAATACAGCAAAGTTTAAACAAGCAGCGAAGTGACAGTATCTGGTTTAGCGTGGTGAAAAAAGATAGCGATGAAGTGATTGGAGAAACCGGCTTTTTGCGGATGGATCCGGATAATGGTTGCAGTGATTTTTCTATCATCCTTCCCTATGCTGCCCAGCAACATAAAGGCTATGGAAAGCAAGTTGTGGAATTGATGTTTGCATATGCCTTTGGCTATCTTCATTTGCATCGTTTGGCAATCGGTGTCGTTGATTTCAACACAGAAGCCTTACAATTTTATAAACGGGTTGGTTTTCAACAGGAAGGCATCTATGAAGAAAGCTATTATTATGATTTCAAATATCATGATTTTATCATGATGCGCATCTTAAAACAGGAATATCTAAGATTATATCAAGCAGAATGCAAGAGCAGAACATGAGACGTTCTGCTTTTTTTTGGCTGACAATATCGTTTAACGATATTATACTAAAAATGAAGGGAATATCGTTAAACGATATTGGAGGTGAGAACATGCCGAAGAAACAGTTGGATACATTAACGGAACCGATGTATTATACACTGATTGCGTTAATGACACCAAAATGCGGTATTGAAATCACAGAATTTGTAAGAGATTTAACACAAGGGCGTGTCCGTTTAGTTCCCGGTACACTGTATGCTATTTTATCAAAGTTTGAAAGTGAAGAGCTGATTGATGAAGTCATGCTGGAAGGGCGTAAACGTATTTATCAGATTACCGAGAAAGGAAAAGTGATGCTGATGGAAGAACATCAGCGTCTAGAGACAATGCTAAAAGAAGGAGAAATTGGTTTAAAGTTGCAGAAAGGAGATTCCTTATGAAAACTCGCTATGCTTTTTTGTATTTCAATATTTGTGAATATAAGGTATTAGAAACCTACTTACGCCAGATGGCAAAAAAAGGTTGGGCATTAGATTCCATATTTGGCTATATTTTTATCTTCACTAAGAAAAAACAGCCCAAGCATACATATTATGTTGACTTTAATATGAGCCGTGATGCAAGCAAGAATGCGCAGTTTCACGATATGATTGAAGAATATGGCTATGCGTATGTTGCCGGAAACAGTTTGTTGAGTGTTTTTGGCAGTGATGAGGATATGGAAATACCAATCCGTGGTGATGATGAAATAACATATCAACAATTGAACAAAGCAGGAAGATGGCTGAATTGGGGAAATCTTATAGTTGGTTTGCTTTAGATCATCATCGGCTTGCTAAGTGTTTTTCAGTATTATGATCATGTTGTATACAGGATTAGTTTAATGAGCGTCGGTTTTACACAGATATTAATTGGCATGATCTGGTTGAGTGTAAGTTATCCTTTTATTCAATGGCGAATGTTTAAAAAAACGTCCTTTACCTTGTGGAGCATACAGCTGCGATCCTATTTTGTAATCTTATGTACATGTGCTTTCTTTTGTACGTTGCTTCTTTTTTTACCAATAGTTGTCTTTTGCAGCATACTTATTTTATTAAGCTTACTGCTTTTATTAAAATCGCTATGGGAAGCTTCTGGAAAACGTTTGTCACGCATATTTGCGGCATTGTTTGCTCTTATTCTCACTTGTGTGTTAATGGGCAGCAATCTTATCTCTGCTTATTATAAAGCACGTGCGAACACAACCTTAGAGGCAATGAACACGATGGTGAAAGAGTATATGGTAGAGCAGGGATATCAATATGAGCCAGGTATGACATTGACAGATAATTCCATTATTTTTTCGCAAAAAGAAAGTAGTTTTATGGCACAAGAGAAAACATGGCTGACTCGTTTGTATCTGCTTGAGCATAGTTTATGGAAAGAAGATGTTCGTAAAGATATTTTAGATCAATTAGGTGCAGATGCACCACATTTGCAGAAAGAACAGCTAGGGGATATGCAAATATATAAGAATGCAGATACTGCAATTTATGTAAAAGGTGATTTCATCGTTTATACGTATAGTGAAGAACAAAAAGAACTATCAAATGAATTTGTGCAAGCATTGTTTGCGGAAGCTGTAAAGAAAAGTGGTTAATGTAAATTTGTTTCAGAAATAAAATGCAAAATAATGTAAATAATACTTGAAAAGTATGTAACATCATGTTATAGTATAGACAAGATTTAATACTAAATCTGCGAAATGCTTTTTATAAAAGATTTCCTAACGAATGAACGTGTCAGTTCATCCTCCTTATTTATAAACTTTCCTAATTACCGATTTACCATTCTTTTGTAAAAAGTATCATAAAAGCTGCTGACAGGCAGCTTTTTTCAAGTTATTCATATTAAAAGCACGAATATTCTTTTTCATGTTCCTTATTTACATGCTGCATATTCGCTTTTTATATTGTTTTACATAAAAAATGTAAGAAAAACAAGTTAACTATTTGTATGACTGCGTAAATCTTGGTATAATAATTTCGATTGCGCTTGAATAAGCAAGAAGGGTGAAAAAGATGAAAGTGAAACATATTTTGCTGTTTGTAAGTGTCGTATTGTTAGATCAGCTTAGCAAATGGCTACTTGATATAAATATGCAGATAGGAGATAGTATAACGTTGATTCCGGGATTTTTCCGTATTACGTATTTGCATAATACGGGGGCAGCTTGGAGCATGTTTGAAGGGAAAATGGGATTTTTCATGATTGTGACAGTCATTGCTCTCATTGTGATGGGATATTTCTATTATTGTGCGGAGAAAAAGGATGCGTTAACAAAGTATGGATTAGTCTTAATGATGGCAGGTACTCTTGGGAATTTTATTGACCGCCTATGTTTCCAGCATGTACGTGATTTCTTAGACTTTGTAATCTTAGGATATGATTTTCCTGTATTTAATGTGGCCGATATCGCATTGTGCGTCGGAGTCTTTTTGATTCTGGTATCTGTCTTTTTAGAGGAGCGTTTTGGAGGTGTGAAAAAATGCGAGAAATAGATGTAATCGTAACAGAAGAAGAGGCTTTTCAACGCATTGATAAATATATTAGTGAAAAGGAAGATGATTTATCACGTAGTCGTGTTCAGCAGCTGTTGCAAGAGGGCATTGTCTGTGTGAATGGTAATGCTTGTAAGGCAAATTACAAAATAAAACCTAAAGATCATATAACGGCAGTATTTTGTGATGAGATAGAAATGGAAGCGAAACCTGAACAGATGGATTTGGATATTCGTTATGAAGACCATGATGTAATTGTCATCAATAAGCCAAAAGGTATGGTCGTTCATCCGGCAGTAGGCAATCAGACGGGAACATTAGTCAATGGATTGCTGTATCATTGTAAAGATTTATCCGGTATAAATGGTGTCTTGCGCCCCGGTATTGTCCATCGTATCGATAAGGATACAACAGGGCTATTGATTGTCGCCAAAAATGATAAAGCACATACAGCTTTAAGTAAGCAGCTTCAAAATAAAACGGTAAATCGTCTGTATTATGCGCTTGTTCATGGCGTTATTGAACATGATTTTGGTACGATTGATGCACCGATTGGAAGAGATGTGAAGGATCGCCAGAAAATGGCAGTAACGGCCACCAATGCCAAGGATGCTCGTACCCATTTTAAGGTCATAGAGCGTTTTGCCCACTATACACTTGTGGAATGCCGATTAGAAACAGGTAGAACACATCAAATACGTGTCCACATGCAATACATTAAGCATCCGGTTGTCGGTGATGAGAAATACTCATATCGTAAAACTATGCAAACACAAGGACAGCTATTACATGCCCATCAATTGACCTTTGTTCATCCTACAACGAATGAGAAAATAACAGTTGAAGCAGAACTTCCTAAACAGTTCGCGGACATTTTAGAAGAACTGCGCAGTCAACAGAGGTGAGGATATGGAGATTTCCAAATATGATATTTATGCTTATCAGATCATGCATTATCTGATTACGGCATATCAATATCAAGTTGTGCGCGTGGATCAGTATAAAGAAGATCTGTGGCTGGCTAATCCAAAACAGGAACAGTATCCAGTGATTCGCATCAGCTCACAGCGTATGGAAAAAGTAGATGAAAATATTGCCTATCTGCGTAATGTACATCGTAAGATATTAGATATGATTCATCGCGAAGGACATCTTCTTTTATTGAATACATGTCCGGATTGTTTCTTATTGGATAATCCTTTTATAAAACAGATTCGTGTTGGCCCTCATAGTGTCAGTGATATTATGATCTTACAAACGTTTCGCAATCTGGCAGAGGTCGTGCACGATGTAGAAGATCCTAAAGAAGAAATGGCGCGGTTGGCACGTTCAATAGAAGAAACCCAAATTCTTCAACAAAAAAAGTTCATTGCGAAAGTCAAGCGTTCCTTGCGTCCGGATATCACGATTACGGTCATGGCTTTTTGTGTGCTATATGCGCTTGTTAATTATATCATCAGTATGGCTACAAAGGGCAGTATCGCTTCATGGATTGCCGCGGGTGCGTATTATAAGATGAATGTGGTCGCGGCACATGAATATTGGCGTTTATTAAGCGCTGGCTTTTTACATGCAGATATCATTGTTTTGTTATTTTCCATGTATGCGTTATATCAAATAGGAAAACTGTGTGAACCATTGTTTACTAAAGGACAATATCTCGCGGTATTGATCGGTTCTATTTTCACTGGTTATGTCTGTATGTTGATTGGCAATGGCAATGCTATCGCTTATGGCATCAGTTCAGGTATCTGGGGCATTAGTGGGGCTTATATTGCAAGTGTTTTCGGGAATGGCAGCTATCATTTGCCAATGATACGTTATATGGTTTTGAAGGTTCTGCTGTTCGATATATTTGTCTGGTTACTGCCGGGCATGTCCTTTTTAGGAAATCTGGGGGGGATGGTGTTTGGTATGGTCATAACAATGTCTTTTGTTAAAAATAAAAAATGGCCAAAATTACGCACACATGCGAAAGCAGCTACCTCTTTATTATTTGTGAGTTTATGTGTGCTAGGGCTTTCCATTCAAACGGTAACACCATTGCAGCCGGAGATGGACCAAGAAATTATTCAAATCTTTACACATACACCTATGGATGGCTATGCACGGTATTTAAAGTCGTGTTATAATAAACAATATAGATTGGAGTAATGGTTATGAAAAGAATGGACGTATTAAGTTGGGATGAGTATTTTATGGGTTTGGCACATTTGAGTGCTATGCGTAGCAAAGATCCCAGCACACAAGTTGGCGCTGTGATTGTCAGCGGCGAACATCGCGTTGTAAGCATTGGTTATAATGGCTTTCCTAATGGATGTAGTGATGATGAATTTCCCTGGGATCGGGAAGGAGACTTTGGTGCTACTAAGTATCCTTATGTCGTTCATGCGGAATTAAACGCTATTCTGAATAGTAAAAATGATTTGCGTGGCTGTAGCATTTATGTATCTTTATTCCCATGTAATGAATGTGCAAAAGCAATCATTCAAAGCGGAATCAGCCGCATTGTTTATGAATCCGATAAATATGCGGATACCGATGCGACCATTGCCAGCAAACGGATGTTGCGAGCTGCTGGAGTGGAATTATATCAGTTGCCATATCGTATACAGATGCAGGTGCAAAAAGAGGAAAACGAATAAAGGTATTTAAAGAAACGTGATGATAAGTCACGTTTTTTTTTAAAAGAATAGGAAAATAACAGTATCTTTAGAAATGAATCCGTATGCCCATAGGGAAGGAGAATGGATTTCTTATTATTCTTATAAATATTATTAATTTGATACAAATGCATTGACAGATGGTATAAGATAGCATATGATAAAGGTGAAGAAAGGGAATGAGCAATTCTCTTAGAAAGGAGTCTTCTTATGAAAGCATCCGTAAGAAAACAAGTGAAGGCTCTGGAAGAAGAAGGCAAACGCTATGACCTTTACAAGTATGCGAAAAGTTATAATATTGGTCGTATTGTGCTTGCAATCCTTTTAGTGGCATTCCTTATCGCTGCCCATATTTGGCATTTCTAATCACTACACTACAGTTAACGCTGTAGTTTTTTTCTGGCTCGTGGAAAGATTATGGAAGATATTGTCGTTAGAAGACATCGGCTGTTTTATTGCGTAGGATTGGTGTGAAAAAGCTTTTAGGCGGATAACAGAAAAGAACCTCCTTCACTGGTTTATCCAGTGTAGGAGGTTCCTAGCAAAACTTTATAAATAATCAGGGAACGCTTTTTTGGTATTCGCAAAATGAAGTTTCCCGACATTTGCCAATTCTGCTTTTCCATATTGTTTTACAAAAGCACGTATTGCCTGATCCACTTTACTTCCAGCTCCTTTGACAAAGGGAAATTCATAATGTTGACACATAGCATCAAATGCCTGTAAAAAAGCGTAACGGGCAATGATGGAACCGGCAGCAACACTGAGATACTTATTTTCGGCCTTTGTTTCAAAATGGATAGTATGCACCACTTCCTCTACATCGTGTAAATAACGATAATAAGATTTCGCCTGTACAAATTGATCAATGATGCATAAGGAAGGAAGACTGCCTAGTTTTCTTCGTAAGTGTACATATGCTTGATTATGCAGTCTTGATTTAATAGCTACCATATTGTATTGGGGATGGATAGCATTATATTTGGCGTTATCTAATACTAAAAGACTATAGGTTAAACGTTCACATAAGATAGGGCCTAATTCACGAATACGTTCATCCGTAACGGCTTTGGAATCCTGTATGCCAAGCTCACGTAAAAAAGGAACATCCTCTTTTTTTACATAGGTTGCACAAACCGTGATAGGTCCAAAATAATCTCCGGTACCGACTTCATCACTGCCACACTGCGGATACCATTCGGTATGGGGATTTTGTGGTTGATCGGATGGTTGCGAGGACTTTTTATCGTATGCATCTGCATAAAAGTCAGCACCCTCTCCTTGAAACTCGACTTTTCCTGATGTATATGCCGTAATGATACAGTCACTTGTTTTTATCTGAAATTGGGCATAAGGAGGAGTCTTACGTTTTTCACCTTTTTCTAATTGTTTCGCTAAAGCCTTTATTTGTGCATCTGACATCGTAATGGTCCTAGTACTCATGAAAATCACTCCTTCTCATAGTATTCTTTATTTTACCATGGAGCAATTATGAAGAAAAGCAGAAGTTTTAACAAATCTGTTTCATAAAGAATAGCATACAAAGAAAAAAGATTTTTCTTACTTTTCTAAACAAACGATATTTTGATGGTTTACTCATCTGAATTGCAGATAATTACCAGGCATGAACAACAATTTGTGTCATATCCTAGAATATATGCCCTTATCCTTGAGGTTTTCTTAAGCATTTTCGATGCAAATGTGGTAAAATAATACAACGGAAAGGATGGATGTCAATGTATGAGATCATGATTATTAACGTTGTTGTCGTCATAGTCATGCTATTGTTTCTATACAGTGGTTATAAACAAGGCTTTTTATGGAAATTGATCAGTATCCTCGGCTTTTTCGTTGTAGGCTGGCTGGCATGGATGGCAAGTGATCCGGTCTCTAGCATATTGGCATTATATCCGAAAGATCAAATACCGTTACAAGGGACGATAGTAGAAGGTGTTTTCTATGATTCGATGAATCGTTTGTTACTATTCGCCATTTTATTCGCGGTATTTGAAGTCATCTTATTGTTGTTAAAGCCAATTGCAAAGCTTGCTGACATGATTCCTGTTGTATCAACACTAAACAGATGGTGTGGATTGATATTAGGTGGTGTGCAGGGAATCTTGTTAGTTAGTGTGTGCGCCTTGTTTTTAACATTTCCGTTCGTGCATGAAGGAAAACGTTATGTGCAAGAATCTGTGTTACAGTATTGTCAGCCAGTGTGTACGGCAATATGGAAACTCGTTGAAAAACCGTTATTGCAAGTGCCGGTATTCCATGAACAAACAGAATCCATAAAACCTTTGAAGGAAGATGAAAAACAGCAACTTAAACAATGGCTGCTGGATATAGAGTTAGATAAGGAGAGTGTAGATGCCATCTTAGGGGCATTACGATGAAACATATGAAAGAGCGTTATGAAGAATTAGAATTAGATGCGGTCAAGGAACAAATCATACGTCATTGTTCCTTTTCCCTGGGAAAACAAAAAATTCGACAGCTTTCCCCACGTTTTGAAGAGCTGTGGGTAAGGCGAGAATTAACAAGAACACAAGAAGCATTAACTTTAGTATACCGTTATGGAAATCTTCCTTTTCAGGGGGTACACGATATAGGAAATGCTATCGAAAATGCCCGACGAAACCGAACCCTTTCATGCTTAGAATTACGCCAAATTGCGGACAGTATTCGGGCGGTAGAACATGTCGTTTCGTATTTTAAAGCGAGTGAGGTAGAAACACCGCGCTTAAAAGAATTGATTGCTTCATTTGACCAGCCTATGCCTGTAGCTAATGCCATTGAGACATGTATTTCCAGTAGCTGTGAGGTCATGGATCAAGCAAGTGGTGAATTAAAAAGTATCCGAAAATCCATTCGCATGTGTGAAGGAGAAATTAGTAAAGAAGCACAACGCTTTATTGCCTCTCATAGCACACAATTGATGGATACCATCACAACCATGCGCAATGATCGTATTTGTGTGTTGGTTAAGATAAGTGAGAAAAACAGTGTAGATGGCTTTATACATGGAGAAAGTGCATCTGGGCAAACGGCATATATAGAGCCGAAATCACTATTAATATTAAATAATCGTTTGGCTAGTTTAAAAAGTCGGGAACAAGAAGAAATTGCTCGTATTCTCTTTGCCTTGAGTCAGAAGGTTAAAACGGTTGCCCATGCATTAGAAGGTAACTTAGAAACCTTTGCCCTATTGGATGTCATTTTTTCTAAGGCCTTATGGGCAAAAGAAAAAAATGGCTGTATCGCTCAATTGGACAATCAGCATCACCATTTATATTTAAAGCAGGCAAAACATCCGCTCATCGATGAACAATATGTAGTAGCCAACACGTATGAGATCAAAGAACCATATCGCAGTTTATTGATCACCGGTAGTAATACTGGAGGAAAGACTGTCACCTTAAAAACCATTGGTTTATTTGTAGTTATGACAATGTGTGGAATGGCCGTAAGTGCACAAGAGGCCATCATACCTGTTTTCAATGGGGTATATGTGAATATTGGCGATGATCAATCTATTGCGGAATCACTATCAACATTCTCTTCTCATATATCACAATTAGCGGCTATATGTCATAAAGCAGATGCGAATTCTTTAGTGTTACTAGATGAATTAGGCAATGGCACAGACCCCAAAGAAGGAGAGCCATTAGCCGTAGCTATTTTAGAAGAACTATCCAGACGCAGAGCCACCATCATCGCCACAACACATTATTCTGCTTTAAAGAGCTATGCAGCCGGTAAGGAAGATATGCTGGTATCCAGTGTGGAGTTTGATATGGAAGCATTACGTCCGACATATCGTTATATCGAAGGTATCAGCGGTCAATCTAACGCTTTTGCTATCGCAGAACGTTATGGCTTAAGTAAGCGTATCATTGCAGATGCCAAACGTCGCAAGGATGAACAAGCCAGTGTAAATGATATTGCAATGGAAAAGCTGGAACAGCTTACGATGGAAGTTGAGGAAAAGAAACAAAAAATGGAACAACGGCTACAAGATGTACGTTTGTTACAAGAAACATTAGCTACGCAAAAAAGTAAGTTTGAAAAGGAAAAAGAACAGTTGTTGGAGCAGGTGAAAGCGGATGCTAAAAAGAAATTGGATGAAGTACAGGAAGAAGCTGAGCTGTTATTAGAAGAATTGAAACAAATGAAAGCAAACGCCAAGCCACATGAGATTACAGAACTGAAATCCGCTATGCGTAAGCTGCAAATAGACGATGAAGAATTAGTGGAAGAAAGTGATGAAGTCTTTGCCGTCGGCGATTATGTTAAGTTGAAAAAGTTAAATTATTATGGTGAGATCATCTCCATGAATAAAGATAAAGTGTGTGTATTAGCAAATGGTATGAAAATGAATACGACCACGAAGGACATCACACATGAAAAACGTAAGATCGTTAAAAAGAAAACGAAGGGCTATACAAAAAGCAGTATCACATCTTTCTCTATGGAATGTAATGTCATTGGTATGCGTGTAGCAGAGGCAATACCAATCATCGATAAATATTTAGATAATGCGTTATTGGCTAAGGTATATCAGGTGCGCATCATTCATGGTATGGGAACAGGAAAGCTGCGTAAGGGCGTGCATGATTATCTGAAACATAATCCTCAAGTGGAAAGCTATACGATGGGCGGCCAAGGGGAAGGCGGCTTAGGTGCAACAGTTGTAAAATTGAAACAGAAAGGAAAGTAACGAAATGGCAAATATGGCAAAGATACAAGATAAACTGGCCATTCTGCCAGCACTGCCCGGCTGTTATCTGATGAAAAATATAGATGGGGATATTATCTATGTCGGTAAAGCAAAAAAGCTGAAAAATCGTGTACGACAGTATTTTGTCGGTGCGCACGATTTTAAGACGACTAGATTGGTAGCCAATATTGATGATTTTGAATATATTGTCACCGGTAGTGAAAAAGAAGCATTGTTATTGGAAATTAATCTGATTAAGAAACACACTCCGCCTTACAACATCATGTTTATGGATGATAAGACCTATCCTTATATTAAATTGACCAAGGAAAAGGCACCGATTTTGCGTGTCGTGCGAAATACCAAAGACCGCAAAGCTGAATACTTTGGCCCTTTTCCTGATAGTGGTGCGGCTTGGGAAACAATGAAACTGTTAAATCAATTATACCCCTTACGGAAATGTCGCCATCTGCCTAAGAAAGCCTGTCTTTATTATCATATGGGACAATGTCTGGCACCATGTGAACAAGCGATAGATGAAAAGGTGTATGCCGATATGGCAAATGGAATCCGTAAATTTTTAAAGGGTGATGTTAAAGAAATCCTGACACAGTTAAAAGCCGACATGCAGCAGGCAAGTGAAGAACTGGCATTTGAAAAGGCGCAAGAAAAATTAAATCTGATTCATGCCATTGAGCATGTGACAGCGAAACAGCAGATTGATTTTAAAGATCATAAGGATCGAGATGTGTTTGGGTATTATGTCGATAAAGGGTATATTTCCATTCAAGGATTCTTTGTGCGTGGAGGGAAACTCTTAGAACGTGAATTATCAATACAACCATTATATGAACAGCCCCAGGATGCCTTTATTTCTTTTATCCTGCAGTATTATACAAAGAATCCATTGCCTCAGGAAATACTGTTACCAAAGGAATATGAAATAGAACACTTACAAGAAATATTAAGCGAAGCAAAAATCTTACAGCCGCTACGTGGTGATAAACTGAAACTGGTGGAAATGGTTTTGGCAAATGCTAAAAACGCGCATCAACAGAAATTTGAATTAGTTGAACGAAAAGAAAGCCGACGTGAAGAGGCGATGCAGCAATTATGTCAATTATTACATCAAGATATTCATCGCATTGAATTATTCGATAACTCACATATATCGGGTGCATTTAATGTTAGCGGCATGGTAGTCTTTAAAGATGGAGAACCATCACGACAGGATTATCGCACCTATCGTTTAGGCGAATATGTATCTGATTTGGACTCAATGAAGGAAGTTGTGTATCGTCGTTATTTTCGTTTATTAAAAGAAAAAGGACGTTTTCCGGATTTATTGATTGTCGATGGAGGCTATTTACAGATAGAGGCGGCAAAAGAAATTATCGAAGCATTAGATGTGCCTGTTACGTTGTGCGGTCTGGTAAAAAATGACAATCACAGAACAGCAAATTTGATGAATGCGGAAGGTGAAATTCTTCCGGTAGAACGTGACAGTTCTTTGTTTTTCTTATTGACACAAATGCAGGATGAAGTTCACCGCTTTGCAATCAGTTATCATCGCAAATTACGAGGAAAAGCGATGACGAAATCAATTTTAGATGAAGTAGAAGGTATCGGAGAAGTACGAAAAAAAGAAATTTGGAAACATTTTAAATCTTTAAAGCGTTTAAAAGAAGCTGATGTAGATGAGATTGCGCAGGTTGTCCCGCGAAAGGTAGCACAAAATATCTTTAATATTTTGCATAGCACAGACCAAATTGAAAGTGATGCATAACATAAAGATAGGTAGGAAATGTATAGGGGGGCTGCTTACGCAAAATATACTGACTCCAAGAGAGAAAGAAGTATTTGAACTTCTTATCGCGAACTACAGTACAAGAGAAATTGCCAAACGTATGGGAATTTCAGACAAGACAGTGCGCAATCATATTTCCAACGTCATGTTAAAACTTGGCGTAAAGGGACGTGCACAGGCGGTTGTGGAGCTGCTGAAATTAGGTGAATTGCAGCTGTAGATATGCTTGCAAAAGGCAGATGATGACACATATGGAATCTGCCTTTTCTTCATTACCAATAAGGTAACAGGCATGGTATAAGAGCAAGTTACATAAAAAGACGCTGCACATGTTTGCTAGAATAATAAAAATGTAAAATGGTTTAATTTTTTATAATGGACTATGAAATATCTTTCGCTTTTCATGATTTACCCTTGTCATATCGTATACATCAGTGAAGGGAAGTGATGTTATGGCTGAAAGAATTATCACATACCCATTGCATGTCAATGCGATGCAATACCGTTATATATGTCATGAGGTACAACGAACACGACAGGTTTATTTGTATTTTCGCAACATGATCTTAAAAAATTATGAAAAAGTCAAACAGCATCAATGCCAGCAGCTGTTAACAAAGGATGAAATAGCTATACAACTACATACGTATTTACAGAAATATGCTCCTATGATCACATGGTTAGAAGAACAATCCATGGTAAAAGACTTATGGCAGTTTCGACTTGCATATACTACTGCTGAAAAGACTCCATCTACGTATTATCGCTGTGAAAATATCACGAATACTTTATATTGGCGTCATCTAAATTTGCGTGCGCTCATTTATGATGTAGCCTACTGGCAATTAGAACCTATTCTTTTCCATTGGGAAATCATTGGCAGCTGTTTGTGGTATCATAATGGACGTGTTTTCTTAAAACTTCATTTCCAAACATTGTTGTAAATGATTATAATATGGAAACGTCTACTATGGGGAATGATGAAAAGCTATTTGCAGACATGATTTCGTAAGGAATTTACATGTGTTTCATTGCAAAGTCATGGTATAATAGAAAACGAGGTGTAGCCTATGAAAGTAAAAAGAACTATATTTGTCCTTTCTCTTATCGTTTTATTTGTTTTTTGTCTGTGGAAGATGAATGAACATTATGATGAATTGGCAAGATATCCATATGAATTAACAGATGAGCAACGTAACTTAGTGTTGGAACATTTTGATACAGAGGAAATTAATTACTTAGTAACGCAAAAAATTGAACCAAAAGAATTTCTTCCTTACATAACAACAGAAGGCTTTGAATTAACAAATACGTTATGGTATGATACAGCTTACCATACACGGAAAGAAAGTAAGTCATACGTCGTTTCTTTTATTAACAAATATCGCCAGCAAATGGAATATGGAACGTTAAAGGATATGTTAAGCAATTATTCTTATAATGTGCTGACTCGTTTCTTTGATGAAGGGGATGGTTTTGAGGATGATGCAAAATTGATTGCGGATCCTAAAGATATCTTAACAACAATAGGCGATAAAGAAACATTATATATCTATGAACCTAATGATTTGGTTTCGATTAATGATTTACCTCATGATTCTATCACGAATAGCAATGATGTTACAATTCGCAAAGAAGTTGTAAAACCACTTCATGAATTAGCCAAAGCCGCTAAAGAAATTAATCAAAAAACCTTTGGGGATATGGAAATCGTTGCCGGATATTTATCGTATGAAGATCAATTTCCTTTATATGATAAGGCTTTGACAAAATACAAGGACGAGGTGTTTTCTTATTGGGATTATCCAGGTCGTAATGAATACCAATTAGGATATACGATTCAATTAAAGCCAAAAGAAAAAGCGAAGACGAATAAAAAAGATAAAGACAAAAATACTTCTTCAAAAGATACAAAGACAACGAAAGCACCGAGTGAAGAAGAACAAGAACAGGCGATTTGGTTAAAGGATAATGCTTATAAATATGGTTTTATCGTTCGTTATCCTAAACAGGCTGATGATGTGACCAAGAAGAAATACCAGCCATATACATTACGTTATGTAGGAAAAGATTTAGCAAAGTATATGCATGATAATAATAAGGTGTTAGAAGAAGTAAATGCTGATGATGTTTCTTAAAAGATATCATTACGACATCTTTTAAATTTCTCATAAGTCATCAAGGGCAAAAGGCAAAATTGTATCTATGAAAAAATCAATCATATATAAGAGGCTATAATAGATAAGATTAAGCCTTTAGGATAAGAATACACCAGATGGAAGTGCACCTTCGTTCATTGGATATTGAATGAAGGTGCGCTTTTTATGAGATTTATGTATGCTAAGTACACGAATATGCATAGTTATTCCTTAGCTGGCCTTTCTTCAATTGAATGTTGGATAAGAATTTGATATAGTAAAGTTGTAAAAGGTAGGTAAATATCATGATGAAAAAAAAGGGGAATTTAATCAAGCTGTTTCCTATGATAGGTATGGTGATTATTGTTGCAGGTATGATTGTTAGTTTTCTAAAGATTGATAAGATACAATTGGAAATTAAAAGCGGAGATTTCGTTATTGTTTCTTATGAACTTGATAATGAGAAAAAGGAAATGAAAGCTATCGAAAATAAAAAAGAGGAACTTGCGGAAATTTTAAAAACACATAATATACAAGCAGAAATTTTCACAATAGCTATACCTGATTTTACTGCTTATAAAACATATGGGAAGAATAACGTTTCACCATATTCAATACAGATAGCGGATGATTCATTTTTTAATTATTATGGTATTAATAATCCTAAGGATTCTGTTTTATATCGTTATGATGATGAGGAATCTGGAAATCTCAATTTGAAATTTCTTATAGACAAAGATAAGGCTGAATTTGAATCATTTCCAATAGAAGGTAAAGCCATTTTAGATAGAAACAAACTTCCTAAATTTGTTCCACAAAAATCTACGATACCGAGTGGTGATTATATAACGATGCGTACGTTTGACATGCTAAAAAAGAAAGTAAACGTCATTCAAGACACACATATCAAAGATTATTATGTTTATATTAAATCTGCCAATACTGATCAAATAGCACAGTTACTAGATAAAGAGGAAAGGGTAGTTGTCAGTGATCAAATGTCGGAGTCTTCCATATTCAGTAATTGGTATAAATTTATGATTCTGGGAACCGTGTGTTTACTTGTACTGGCTGTTCTTGAAATTGTTATAATTGTCAAAAGAAAGAAAGTATCCTAAGTAGTATGATTTCATGATAAAGAAGAATTAGACTTTAATTATATTACAAATATTGGGAGAATTTCGCAATGCGTAGTTCATGTTGCTGCTCAATAAACTTTTATATTATACGTTGTTTTCAAATTAGGGAATAAGTTCATTAAAAGAGCAAGAAACTATGGGTGATCGATCTATCTTTAGACGATTTACTACATAGTTTCTTATTGGATTCTTTTTATGAAAGTTCTATAAGCAGTTCTTATATAAAAAGGCAATACATAGAATATAGCAGAGGTGATCAAATGCCGAAGTATAAGAAACCGCTGGCTTTTTTATTTGGAGCGATAGCGATGATCAGTTACCTGTCAATCCGCTATTTTCCAAGAACGGAAGATACACAAACAGTGTTATCTGTACAAGATGAAAGTACACATATGCAAGTGTATCTAAAAGATCATGATCATAGTCTGGTACCTTTAAGCATTCCTGTAAGTGAAGAGATGAATGAAGAAGACAAATTACAGCTGATGGTATCCTATATGAGCGGTAAGCAAAATATTAAAGGTTTTTTACCTTTATTTACTAAAGAGTGTACGGTGAAAAAGGTGATGATTGCTAATGGCAAGGCCGTTATGGATTTTGATGATAGTTTAAAAAACTATCAGAAAGAAGATGAACTACGTGTACTGGAATCGCTAACGTGGGGAGCCACCCAGTTTCATGATGTAGAACAACTGGAAATACAATTGAATGGCGTAAAATTATCTAGTATGCCAAATGCGCAGACACCGATTCCCGATGTATTGAATCGCGGTATCGGTATTAATCATTTTGAAACAGCCACCAGTGCGTTGCATACTTCGGATAGTGTTACGGTATATTGCGCAAAGAAAATTGAAGGCCAGCAATTTTTGATACCGCGCAGTAAACGTGTGATGCATGCAAGTGACAGCATTAAAGAAGGGGTTTTACAAGTTATCAGCGATGTGAGTGCAAGCAGCGAATTATCACAACCACTATATCAGGACGATGTTAAAATAAATAATTTTCAATTTTCTAATGGTACTTTGATCGTGGATATCAATAAAAATTTACTTTCTTCAGATAAAAGTGTAAAGGAAGATTTGTATGATTCTTTGATTTTATCATTAAGCGCTTTAAGTGGAGTCGATAAAGTACAGGTAAAAGTAGATGGTGTCAGTGTGATGCCACAACAGCAGGAAAGTGCTGTTTCGGTATATGATCTATCTTATAATGAAATAGCTTTTTAATAAATATTAGGATAATCGCTAAAAGCCAGTTTTTTCCCATCAGGACTGGTTTTCATTTGGATATAGGTAAGGAATCAATTGTTATGTATTGACAACAAACATAAGAAAATATAGCATGAATATCATGTTTATGCTATACTAATAACAGGTGGTTAAGATGAAAATTATCGTAGTAAGCGACAGTCATGGAAAACAGGGAATTCTGGAACAGATCGTTGAAAAACATCCGGATGCGGATGCCTACCTACATTGTGGTGATATTGAGGATTATGCGGAAAACTATCCGTCTTATATCGTCGTACAGGGGAATAACGATATTTATTATGATTATCCAGATGAACGTGTAATAACGGCTGGCAGTCATCGTATCTATATGACACATGGTCATCATTTTTCTTATATTAAACGATTGGAACAAATGGCAGATACGGCAAAAGCAAAAGACTGTGATATCGTTTGCTACGGACACACGCATGTTGCTGCAGATGATGTCGTTCATGGGATACGTCTGATCAATCCCGGTTCTTTATGGAGAAGCCGTGATGGCAGAGGGCCATCCTATGCAATATTGACACTGCAAGAGGAACAGGTTGATGTGGAATTCATTTTTCTCCCACAGAAGAAAAGCAAGTTTTTCTGGTAAGGACCGTACATAGATACGGTTTTTGTGCGGAATGCAAAGGAAAGGTATTAGGGTATTATGGAAAGAAAAGTTGGAACTATTTCAAGAGGTGTCCGCTGTCCTATCATCCGTGAGGGTGACGATCTTGCAGGCATCGTAGTAAACAGTGTGGTTGAGGCTGCACAGGCAGAAGGCTTCGCCCTTCGTGATCGTGATGTTGTGGCAATTACAGAATCAATCGTTGCCAGAGCACAAGGAAACTATGCATCAGTAGATGCCATTGCACAGGATGTCAAACAAAAACTGGGCGGTGAAACCATTGGGGTAATCTTCCCGATTCTTTCACGTAACCGTTTTGCTATTTGTTTGAAAGGTATTGCAAAAGGCGCTAAAAAAGTTGTCCTGATGTTAAGCTATCCAAGTGATGAGGTAGGTAATGAATTAGTAAGCCTGGATCAGCTGGATGAAGCTGGTATTAACCCTTATAGTGATGTATTGTCACTTGAGAAATATCGTTCACTGTTTGGAGAAAATCCACATCCTTTTACAGGCATTGATTATGTGGAATATTATGGTAATCTAATTCGTGAATGTGGTGCAGAGGTTGAAATCATCTTCTCTAATAACGCGAAAACAATTCTAAAGTATACCAAAAACGTATTAACATGTGATATCCATACACGCGCTCGTACGAAACGCATCTTAAAGGCAAATGGTGCTGAACGTGTATGTGGGTTGGATGATATTATGACTTCCTCTATAGATGGTAGTGGATATAATACTTCCTATGGTCTTTTAGGCTCTAATAAATCAACAGAGGATATGGTCAAATTGTTTCCACGTGAATGTCAGGATCTAGTAGAAGATATCCAAAGTCAGCTGTTAAAGTTAACAGATAAACATATCGAAGTTATGGTTTATGGTGATGGAGCATTTAAAGATCCTGTTGGTAAGATCTGGGAATTGGCTGATCCATGTGTTTCACCTGCATACACGGCAGGTCTTGAAGGAACACCAAATGAGTTGAAGCTGAAATATCTGGCGGATAATGATTTTGCGAACTTGAAAGGTGAAGCTTTACAGAAGGCAATCGAGGCGAAAATTAAAGAAAAAGATGATGACTTAAAAGGCGATATGGCATCACAGGGTACAACGCCTAGAAGATTGACCGATTTGATTGGCTCTTTATGTGATTTGACGAGTGGATCTGGTGATAAAGGAACGCCAATCGTATTAGTACAAGGATATTTTGATAATTTTACAAACTAAAAACGATGTTCTAATACTGTATATCAGGCATCTCTATTGTTAAAACAAGAGAGATGCTTTTTTTAATGAGACATGTGTCACATTAATGAAAATGGTTTTTACAGATAAAGCATTTCTCGACAACATGTGTACGCAAGGATGACTATAATATGCATGAGGTGAGGAAGATGGAAAGCTATGTTGAGGTATCTTGGCTGAACGGTGTTTTGTTATTGTATCTATCGGCGCTTTTTGCTAGTTATGCTATGTTTCAGCCATTAAAAGATCTGCATCTTCTTTTCTATGCGGCTGTAATATCTATGCTGAGTGTCAGCTTGTGGCAAGATGGTAGTCTTTTCATCGTCATACTTGTTGAGCTTCTTTTTTTTCTAACCCTTTTTCGGTATGCTAGAAAAACATATATAGT
This sequence comes from Longicatena sp. 210702-DFI.1.196, assembly GCF_020563125.1. Taxonomy (NCBI): domain Bacteria; kingdom Bacillati; phylum Bacillota; class Erysipelotrichia; order Erysipelotrichales; family Erysipelotrichaceae; genus Longicatena; species Longicatena sp. 210702-DFI.1.196. The sequence goes on from NZ_JAJCPX010000006.1 coordinate 50,538, forward strand.
TGCTTTCTGTTTCCGTGTGCTTTGTATGCTAACAAGTTATGTTATTTATCAAGGCAGCTTTCATAATGGTTTTTGGTTTGTGCCCATTCAGGCATCAATCATACCCTGCTGGCTATTGTATTTGTTATTTCTATTTTTCTGTAAAAGTCGTTGGCGGATACGCTTTAGTGAAAAAAATTGCTTATATCCCTTGACGCTTTATGTAGGTAACAAACATTTTAAGGTTATTGGGTATTTGGATAGTGGAAATCTGCTTAGTCATGAGGGGATACCGGTTGTCTTTCTACAACGTCGTTATCTGTCATATTTTGTGGATGAACGCATACAATTAGTAGTAATGAAGACAGTTCAGGAAGAAAGCAGTTTACCGTGCTATACATGTGAATTGAAGTTGCACGGTTGTCATAAAAGAAAGGTACTCGTACATCTGCAAGAAGATTTGAAACTGCCTATGCACAGTGAGTTGCTGTTAAATATGAAAGTGATGACGATGGGGTGATGAGAATGAAGAAACTTTGGACATTTTTAAAGTGGCTGTTTGGCAGTCGCGATGATTTACAAGTTTGGTATATCCAAGGCAGTGATGTTTTACCAAAGCCATTAGAGAAAGATGAAGAATTAGCAGCGTTGATTGCTTTGGAAAATGGTGATGAAGAAGCACGCAATAAGTTAATTGAACATAATTTACGCTTGGTCGTCTATATTGCGAAACGTTATGAAACCAATCCGATTTTTATGGAAGATCTCATCAGTATCGGCTCTATTGGTTTGATTAAGGCGGTCAATACATTTAAACGTGATAAAAATATTAAGCTGGTAACATATGCTTCCCGTTGTATTGAGAATGAAATTCTGATGTTTTTACGTAAGAAAAGTCGTCGTAAAGTGGAAGTAAGTTTTGATGAGCCTTTAAATATTGATTATGATGGAAATGAATTGTTATTGTCTGATATATTAGGAACAGATGATGATATCGTTACGAAAGAGTTTGAGAAGCAAGAAAATAAGCGTGAATTATTGGCGGCCATGGCAACCTTAAAAGACAGAGAACGTCAAATCTTGCAAATGCGGTATGGTATTGAGCACGAAGAGTTAACACAGAAAGATATCGCGAAACGCTTGGGAATCTCTCAGTCTTATATCTCACGCTTGGAAAAACGGATCATTCAAAAATTAAAGGTACAGATGAAAAAGAATCATAGTATGCAAGAATAGGGTAAGTAAAAGTAATCTGTAACCATACATGATCTAAATGGTTGCTATTTCCTTAATACTGTCAAAATTTATCATATTATGTTAGGGCTTTCCGCATAGGAAGCTCTTTTTTAACTTAATCGAAGAATCATATCAGGTCACTAGTAAAATAAGAAAGTTTGAATGATTCAAAATGATTCAAAAAGAATAAATATGAATAAATATGATTGACAAGCTACAACGTGAAGAATATAATGAAAGCAAAGAAAAGGATGCAGGAGGATTGTTATGAAAACTACAGATGAAAGAAAAAAAGCGTTGCTGGAAAGCTTTAAAAACGGATTAATCGTATCTTGTCAGGTACAAAAGGATGATCCTATTTATACTGAGGATATCGTTGTAAAGATGGCAGAAGCTGCCAAATGGGCCGGTGCGGTCGGAATACGTGCAAATTCACCGGAACAAATCAAGGCCATCAAGGAAAAAGTTGATTTGCCAATGATTGGTTTATGGAAGATTTGGCATGAGGATACAGATGTTTTTATAACGCCAACTTTGGAAGCAGCAAAAGCGGTTTGGGAAGCTGGTGCTGAAATTATTGCTTTGGATTGTACAAAACAAATCACACATGAAAAAACGATTGCTTGGGATTTGCTGGATATCGTGAAAAAGGAAATTCCCGAAGCTATTATCTTTGCGGATGTATCAAGTTATGAAGAGGCAGCACATGCGATTGCGCATGGTGCGGATATTGTTGCACCGACGTTATATGGCTATACCAAAGAAACTGCTCATATTGAAGGTGCTGATTACCGATTGTTTGCGAAGATGTGTCGTGATTTTAAGGATGATGTTTATATGATGATGGAAGGTCATCTGTATACACCGGAAGATGCGATGAAGTGCATATATTTAGGAGCGCATGCCGTTGTTGTAGGAAGTGCAATCACACGTCCGCATTTGACTGCTAAGCGTTTCGTAGATTTGTTAGGTGGCTATCAGGATAATTGGAGAGAGGCTGAAAAAGCAAAACATTAAGATAGGAAGTGTGAACATGAAACACAAGATCAATATAGATGGGGCACAGAATGTGGAAGTATCCAAACCGATTCCCTGTGAAAAGAGTATCGAAGAACAACTGAATATCATGGAAGCCTATACCAAAGCACACAAGGATAGCGCAGGACTTGATAAGGCAGAAAGAGAAATTCGTTGTCTGTCTACCATTTTTCCGGTGTTGTTTCGCTCTCTTGAAGATGATGATTTAATTGCCGGCCGCTTAGATTTTCTGCCTATTGGGTTTGGCAGTGTAACAAGTATAGGCGGTGTTGGTCATTATTGCGTATTTCATAAGCTAAGAGCATTTAAAGAACAATTAACGAATACGGAAGATAAGAAACGCGTAGATGCTTTATACGACTATTGGCAAGAGCATGATGTCAAAGCTATTTATTGTCAGGATGTGTTAACGGAGGATACAACAGGACGTTTTATTGACTGCCATTATCCTTTTATGGCAACGGCTCGTTTAAGCGGCATGATGTTGAATTATAAACGCTTAATGCGTGAGGGGATCGAAGGATTAAAGAAAGATATTCGCCAACAAGGAGATAATGCGTTTTTGTGTGCCAGTTATGAAGCAATGGAATTATTGCAGAAAGTAATCGACAAACAAATTGCATTGGTACAGGATGCCAAACAAAACGCAAGCAAACAACGCTTGCTGGATTTGCAACTAATGGAAGCCGATTTACGTTTTATTCGTGAACAACCGCCAACAACGTTTCATCAAAGTCTCCAGCTGTTTTGGATCTATGCATTATGTGCCGGTGTTATAAATTATGGACGTATGGATGATGTGCTGGGTCCTTATTTACAAAACGATCTGGATGCAGGAAGACTTGATGAGGATGAGGCATATCGCTATCTGAAATCTTTATGGAAGATGATTGAAAATCGTCGTACGACGGTAAATGGACGTATCATCGTCGGTGGTGTAGGACGTGAGCATCCTAAAGAAGCAGATACCTTTGCCCGTATTGCATTACGCGTTTGCCGTGATACACGATATGTAGAACCACAGTTTACATTACGCTTTTCTAAAGATACGCCAGTGGATATCATGGATATGGCATACGATTGTATCGGCAGTGGAGCTACGTATCCTACTTTGTATAATGATGATGTGAATGTGCCGGCTGTCATGCATGCCATGCGCGTGGAAGAAGCAATTGCCCAGCAGTATGTACCTTTTGGCTGTGGTGAATATGTCATTCAAGGGAAAAGTGTGGGAACACCGAATACCTTGCTGAATCTGTTAAAACTATTGAATATAACTTTGAATAAAGGCATTGATCCTAACGATCAAAAATATAAAGCCGGACCTGTACACGTACCGCCTTGTGAAGAATTTAAAAGCTTTGATGATTTATACAATACCTATAAAGAAGTGTTGGATTATTATTTTGATTTAAGTGTCGATGCCCAACTGCACTCCTATGAAGTCATGAATCAAGAAGTGTCCTTCCTCTTTACATCAATTTTAATGGATGATTGTATTCATCGTAAGAAAGCGCTATTGGATGGTGGTGTAGAAATTTTAGGTGGTACAAATGAAACCTATGGCAATATCAATACCAGTGATGCCTTATATGCCATTAAAAAGTTGGTGTATGAGGAAGGAAAGTATACACTTGCTCAACTCCATGAGGCGCAGATGGCAGATTTTAATGGTTATGAGCATATTCGTAAGGAACTATTGCGGCAAGATAAATACGGCAATGATGCAAAAGAATGTGATGCATTAGCAAATGATTTATATGAATATGTTGCAAAAGGCATTCGACAAAGAGGCATCCAAAAGGGACTGGGCTATTATTTAATCGTTATATCCAATAATCAAACGAATACCGATTGGGGACATCAAACATGGGCAAGTTTAGATGGACGTAAAGCCGGAGTGTTTATGAATCCGGCAAATAATCCGCAAGGTGGGGCTGCCAAGAATGGACCAACGGCTTGTTTAAATTCGTTAGCAAAATTTCAGGCAAAGTATCATGGAGGCAGTGTGCAGAATATCAAATTTACCCCACGGATGTTTCGAGAAGATCGTGAAAAGATCAAAATGTTGTTTCAGACATATTTTGATAAAGGTGGCTGTCAGCTGATGGTAACGGTTGTGGATCATGGTATCTTAGAGGATGCCCAAAAACATCCTGAGAAATACCCTGATTTGATCGTCCGTGTAGCAGGCTATAGTGCCGTATTTGTGAATTTGACGAAAGATATTCAGGATGAATTATTAAGCAGGTGCTTATATGATTAGCGTTACCCATATTGAACGATTCGCTATTCATGATGGCCCTGGTATTCGTACAACGGTATTTTTAAAAGGCTGTACACTTTGTTGCCCATGGTGTGCAAATCCGGAAACACAAAGCAGTCAACCGGTACTTTTGCATGATATGCGTAAATGTGTAAGCTGCCATACATGTGAACAAAGCTGTCCACAAAAAGCTATTCATTTCCAAAAAGGAAGGTTTCACCACGATGCCCAAAGATGTAATGGTTGTCAAAGCTGTGTAGAAATGTGTTTACAAGATGCTTTGCAGCTGCGTGGAGAAGATATGGAAAGCGAGGCAATTCTTCATGAAGTCATGAAGGATAAGGATTATTATGATATGAGTCATGGCGGTGTGACGTTTAGTGGTGGTGAACCATTTGTACAAGTAACATCATTATGCGAAATATTACAAGAAGCGAAAGCATTAGGTCTGCATACAGCTGTGGAAACAACAGGAAATTATCCGTTGGCTGATTTGCAACGAGCAGAGCCATTTATTGACTTATTCCTGTATGACTTTAAACATCTGGACGACGCAAAACTTCTGCAGTTCACGCATGGTAATGGACAACTGATAAAAACCAATTTGGCCTATCTGTTACATCAAGATGTTCATAAGGTCATCGTTCGTATGCCGATCATCACCGGCTTTAATGATGAGGCATCTTTGGTTTATCAGGAACTTGACTATTTACATGCATTGGGTGTGCAGAGCGTGCATTTATTGCCCTATCATTCACTGGGAAAAAGCAAAGCTGAACAAATGGGAAAGCCATATGTTTTTCCTACCGAAATCATGGCGAATGAAGTATTAGAGCCTTATCGTGCCTATGCATTGGCAAAAGGTATGTATGCCCAAATAGGTGGATAAAAAAGTGCTACTTAGCATGATGAAATGAGCTTCAATATTCACTAAAAGTAAAGAAACGAAAGCAAAGATTAATTTCTGTATTGTACAGAGGTTAATCTTTTTTATTATTCTATACGTATACTACTCAATATCTTCTTTTACGGTTTGCTTGAATTCATTTACTATCTTACATTCATCTTTATGACTATAAAATATCTCATTTTTTTATGATAAATTTCCATATTAGCGTGAAGTAGTACAGGATCTTTGGCTGATGAAAAGCACATAAAGCAACGACTACTTCACCCCAAACCCCTATTTCATAAGCGATGCTGCTTTGTTACTAGCTGATTATGATGACGTACGTTGTGCTGTTACATTTCTAACAATCTGTGCAGCATGTATAACGCATTTTTGCATAAACCTCATGGGCCTCATGCTATCTCTTTTTTTTGATTGTCAAGTCTTTTCTGTTTCCAATTACTTACAGTAGGATTCTGGCATAAGCAAATCTTGGCAAGGGAACACTTCTTGTATAGTCATTTAAGCAGGAAGGTGGAAGTTACATGAGTCGTTATAAAGTAGTAATCAGTGGTATTCATACGGCTGATTTAAAAGTATTAAGCAACGAGGAGATGAAAGAATTATTTAAAAAGTATCAAAGTGGGGATGAACAGGCAAAAGAGGATTTGATACAGGGGAATTTAAAGTTGGTGTTGTCCATCGTTCAGCGTTTTTCAAATCGTTGCGAGAATATGGATGACTTATTTCAGGTTGGCTGCATTGGACTGGTGAAATCCATTGATAACTTTGATTTAAAACATGAAGTACGTTTTTCCACTTATGCAGTCCCTATGATCATGGGAGAGATCAAACGCTATCTGCGTGACAATCAAGTAATTCGGGTATCACGGCATTTAAAGGATTTGGCCTATAAAGTTTTTCGCTTAAAAGAAGAGTATATCCATGAACATCAAAAAGAGCCAACGATTCATTGGCTGGCTGAACAACTACAGGTCAAAGAAAAGGATGTTGTTGACGCATTAGATTCTACGCAAAGTGTCGTATCGATATTTGAACCTGTTTATAATTCGGATGGTGATGAGCTGTATCTATTGGATCAGATTAAGGATGACAAGGACGAAATTGAGCGTTTATCGAATTATATGACATTAAAAAAAAGCATGCGAAACTTGAAGGGAAAAGAAAAGGATATTATTCAGAAACGCTATTATCAGGATAAGACACAAACAGAAATCGCCAATGAATTGGGTATTTCGCAGGCACAGGTATCGCGTCTAGAAAAAAATGCAATTGCCTTACTTAAAAAAGAATTTGAAATCTAGGCACCAAAATCGTTATTTCTCATATACTGATGGTAGGTGAGAAAATGCGCTTTAGTGATATATGCAATAAACAGGTCATTAACATAGCAGATGGTTCTTTAGTTGGACTTGTTGTAGATCTTGGCTTTGACCCTTGTACCTATGAGATTCATTCGTTGTTTGTTCAGCCTTTGCAGCCATTTGTTAAAAAGATGCTGCCGTGGTTTTTTAAATGTGAACAGATTCAGATCATGGTGAAAGAAATAGAAAACATAGAAGGTGATGTGATTCTTGTTCGCTTTTCATAAAAAAGAGGATATAACCATACATCGAAGATGAATATGAGCATCATCGAAGATGTGGTTATGACCTCTTTCTTTGTTTGTTAGTCTTATTTTTGTTGATTATTGCTCATTTGATAATTGCGCTAGATACTCTAGGATATCCTGTGCATTTGTTGCAGGATTTGCTTTTTCAAAGGTTTTGATGATCGTGCCTTCTTCATCAATTACATAGGTACTGCGCGTAATGCCCATATAGGTTTTACCATATAGTTTTTTCTCTTTCCAGACATCATATGCTTCAATGACTTTATGTTCCTCATCGGATAATAAAATAAAAGGCAAATCGTATTTCTCTTTAAAACGTAAATGCGAGCGTGAAGAATCCTTACTGATACCGATAACGATAATATCGTTTCTTTTATAAACATCATAAGCAGCTTTAAAGGCGCAGGCTTGCTTGCTGCATCCAGGGGTATTATCTTTTGGATAAAAGTATAATACAATTTTTTTTCCTTTAAAGGAATGAAGACTGATCAAATTGCCTTGTTCATCCGGCAGGGTAAAATCAATGGCCGTAGTTCCAATTTCTAACATCATCATACATCCTTTCTCATCTCATGATTTTATTATACGCGATGAATAAGAAGTGGAGCAATTAATTTGCATGAAAGATTGGCGAAACCAGGATATTAATGATACACTATATCCAGTAAGAAAGTAGGTAGAAATGATGAAATTAATTGCCTGTGATTTAGATGGCACCTTATTAGATGGCAACCATGGCTTATCGGATAAAAGTAAAGCAGTATTGCCCAAATTAGCAGAACAAGGTATTCAATTTATGGTGGCAACCGGAAGAATGGCACAAAGTGTTATTCCTATGTTTGAACACGTATTGCCAGATTGTGAGTATTTGCTGCTGAATGGGGCTTTGATTACGGATGCAAAGGGGAAAGCACTCTATGAAGTAACGATGAAAAAGGAGCATATCCGCTTGGTAGATGCCATTTTTCAAAAGTATGATATTTGCTATCATATGTTTACCGGTATAGGAACGATCACCTCTGATGAAAAACGTTGTGTAAAAGCTTTTTTAGAGCATTTACAACAGCAGGGATTGGATGAGGGGATTGCTATGAAAATGAAGGATGAATCAGGGTTTTGTCGCTATGCCAGAGAAGTAAAGGATATTTCTGCATTTTTGAGCGAAGAGATACCTGTATATAAGATGGAAGCTTTTGGCGGTTTATCGCAGAATTTAGAAAAAGCACGCAGTGAATTACAGGCATGTCAGGCGTTGCATGTGACCAATTCGATAGAAGATAATATTGAAGTGACGCAAAAAACAGCCCAAAAAGGCATTGCACTTGCGGCTTTTTGTAAGGAAAAAGGCATTGCGAAAGAGGATGTTTTGGTCATTGGGGATTCCTTGAATGATCTTAGTATGATTGAAGAATTTCCCAACAGTATTGCGATGAAGAACGGACATAGCTACATCCAAAAGGCAGCTGCTTATATCAGCCGTTATACAAATGAGGAAGATGGCGTTGCTGATATTTTGGAGCAGCTGTTGGAAACCTTGTCAATTCAAGAAAAGTAAGGTAAAATACCAATAGAAATGAAGTGAGGAAAAGATGATGAAAAAAGCTACTCTTGCGGATGTGGCAGCTCTTGCTGAAGTATCAAAAGCTACTGTATCCCGTTATTTAAAAGATGAAAACGTCAAAGAGGATATTGCGCTTCGCATTGCTAAAGCCATCGAAGAAACGGGCTATGTCGCAAAAGCTATGAAGAAAGCAGTCGAAGAAGAAGTAAAAATAGAAAAGAAAAAACGCGTCCTAAAAAAACAGAGCACTGTTAACAGAGGCTATCGTATCGCCTTATTGTGTGATCAGGTGATGTTGCCTAGAACACGTGAGATACTTGATGCGATCTGTAAGGAGCTATATACGCAGGGATGTCTGCTGCAGGTATATTTCACACAGAATCGGGAAGATCTGGAAGAAACGTATTTAACTTCCTGTATCGTCAATAATATGGATGCGATTCTTGTTATGAGCTGTTCCAGTGTTGAATTTATTCAAAAACAGATGCGAACAACGGCTATTCCAATCATTTATTTGTGTGCGAAAGGGGAAGGAATTACTAGTGTTACTATCCCTGAAACACAGGCTGCTGAAGTGTTAGGCAAGTATCTGATGCAGAAGCAGCATTTGATGATTCGCTACCTGGGTAGTAATGTACAGTTGGCCAACTTACATATGGAAGGTATAAAAGAGGCTTATCGTGAAGTGAAGCAACCACACGATTTTGCGGTTAAGATCAGTGATGGCAGCTATTTGGATACTTATGCCAGAATTAAGGAATTATTTGCCGAACAACTCGATTTATTGATTTTGCAGGACGATGCTTTGGCGATTCCTTTTGCTAAGTATGTGCAAGAATATCATATTAGCGTTCCTCAGAATGTTTCTGTGGTTAGCTTTGGCGGTCAGGACCTTACGCGTATCATGAGTCCAGTCATGACCAGTGTGGTATATGATTATCACGTATTTGCACAGGATGTTTTTGCGGCAGTACAAGCGCTGATTGAAAAAAAAGCGATACCCCAACAAAAAAATATGTTTTACCTTCAAGAAGGAGACAGTGTGCGATAACTTTTTATAAACAGCATGAATGCTTATCGTAAGACTAAATGTTCTATAGCAATAGAAAAAGCCATCTATATACGTTTACAGTAAAGTAAACAGTAGAATGGCTTTTTTTATTGATAAGCTTTCCATTTGTTAATAACGTTATTATAGCCTTGTGCTTTAGCTTTTGCTATGTGCATATAAACAGGATCTTGACGACTTTCAAACATCATTAAGGCCCAATGACACCATAACACATCTTCAAATGCTTCAAAGCATAACAAATCCTTACGCAGCTGATCGTCCATGGTATCAAAATAAACAGCATAAAAGCGTTCGCGCAACGTTTCATCTTGGATGTTATTTTCACTTAAAAAGGACATGACATCAAATAAAGGGTCGTTATCAGCGGCATATTCATAATCGATGAGATAAGTTTTAGCGGGCGTAAAAAGAATGTTGCCACTTACCCAATCATTATGACATAACACCTGCGTACGTTTCATGTGCTGCAGCTCTTTGATGAGATCATTTAACATAGGAAATGCAAAGGGCTGGTGTTTAACGTGACGAGCATATTGTACATAACGTCCAATGGGGTCAAAGGAAACACCAATGGTGGTGTGCAATCCATGAAATCGTTTCATTAGGGCGGCCACACGTTCTATCTTATCCTCATATATGCATTCTTCATAGGTTACCACATCTTTTAAATAACGGGTAACTTTATAGCCACTGACTTCATCATAATATATGGTATCTACATCAATGTCACTATCTTTTAATGCTTGTAAAGCAAGTGTTTCATGATGGCGGTCAACAACGTTTGCGGCATCGGCAAAAGGGATACGTAAAACATATTCTTCACCATCCAATGTTAACAGGTAGTTTTTATTTGTTAAGCCTTTCTGCATGTCTTTGAGTTGTAAATCAGGGTCAAAAAACAATGCGTCGAGGAAATTATTATCTTTCACAGGAATCACCTGTATAATCATAGCATATTTACGTGAAATTTGTTAAAATAAGTAGACGAAGAAGGTGGATATGTGAAAAAAACATTGCTTACAACCTGTAATGCAAAATATATACATAAAAATTTGGCATTGCGATGGCTGTATGTGGCATGTGAGCATCGCGAGGATGTGCTTTTGAAAGAATATGTCATCAAGGATGATCCGCTACATATTGTACAAGATATTTTATCTATGCAGGTGGAAGTTGTCTGTTTCAGCTGTTATATTTGGAATATCGAAATCATCAAAGCTGTCATACGATTATTAAAGGAAACAAAGCCTGACTTGCATATTCTTGTTGGCGGTCCAGAAGTGAGTTATGAGTCTTATGATTTGCTTGAGCAAGGCGTAGATGCCATCAGCATCGGAGAAGGTGAAAAAAGCGTCTGGGAATATATAGCAATGCTGGAAGAAGAAAGTCCTCATGAGGTAGAGGGAATTTATACAAAGGCATTTCCCAATAAAAACTATCAACGCGTTGCATTGTCGTGGTTGGAAACATTAGCGAATCCATATTTTTTAGCTATGGATAGCCAGCAGATGGCAAATCGTTATTTCTATTTGGAAACGAGTCGTGGTTGCCCCTATGGCTGTAGCTATTGTTTAAGCTCTGCGGATCGTTGTGTCCGTATGTTTTCAATCGACTATGTTATGGAGATTCTTAAACAAATCGCCAATAGTGATGTCAAGCAGGTTAAGCTTTTAGATCGTACCTTTAATGCCGATCCTAAACGAGCTTTGCGTATTGCACGTTATATCAATCAAAATTGTAAGAATCAGATTTTTCAATTTGAAGTGGTTGCAGAAACATTAAGTGAAGAGTTATTGGAATTTTTCACCAAAGAAGCAGATGTAACAAGATTTCGCTTTGAAATCGGTGTCCAATCGTTTCATGCGAAAACTTTACAGAGCGTAGGCCGTATCCAAAACAATGAACGTTTGCATCAAGTCATTAAACGAATGCGTGAAGCCGGCTGTATTCTGCATGTGGACTTGATTGCCGGCTTGCCTTATGAAGATTTGCCAACCTTTCGACAAAGTTTTAATACGTTGTTTGCCTTACAGGCAAGCGAGGTACAGTTGGGCATCTTAAAGTTGTTAAAGGGTACCAAGTTAAAAAAGGAAAGTTCTTCTTATGGGTTACAGGCCCAAACAACAGCACCTTATGATGTTGTGGCTACTTCATGGCTGAGTACAAAAGAATTGAAACAGTTGCATGCCTGTGGCGATGCTGTAGAAAAGTTTTGGAATAGCGGCATCGCCAAAGATAGTATACAAGCAATCTTAGAGCTAGGCTGGTATCAAAATCCTTTTGATTTATTCATGGCATTAGGTGAACAATATCAAAAACTATCGCATCCTTATCAGCCACATGAACTGTTTTCCTGTTTTTATCCAATTTTACAACAGTCCAAACAAGCGATCGATGCTGTCTTGCTACGATCTTATTATAAACGCTTTAAACAGAAACCACATCGCTTTACAGATTGTTGGATCACGCAAGAAGAAAAGAAAAAACTCTTATCCTTTGCCTTTTGTAAAGGCATCGCAAATCAAAAGGAATTATTTTGTTATGGCTTAGTTGATGTTGGTTATGATCATGGACAGTTTGGCTATCAACTGATCTTGTACAATGCGCGACAAACCTTGCCAAGACGTTGGTTTATGAATAAAGAACTTACTTATATAAAGGAGCTGAAAGATATGAAAGAAATGATGATTGCGACAAGCAACGCTCATAAAGTCGAAGAATTTAAGGCGATGTTAGAGCCATTGGGGTATCACATCAAAAGTTTGTTGGATCTTAACGAGCCTATTGATATTGAAGAAACCGGGACGACCTTTCAGGAAAATGCTTTGATAAAAGCAAGAGCCATCTATGAGCGATACCACATTGCTGTAATTGCCGATGACAGTGGTCTGGCTGTGAATGCCATGCATGGAGAACCAGGTGTTTACAGTGCCCGTTTCATGGGAAGGGATACTTCTTATGATGTTAAGAATCAATATATTATCGATCAATGTAAACATGTTGCAGATAAAGGCTGTCAATTTGTCTGTGCGATTGCCTATGTTGATGAAGATGGGAAAGAGCAAGTATTTACCGGGATCGTTGAAGGTTTGGTGGCTGATCATATGGAAGGGGCAAAAGGTTTTGGCTACGATCCGATTTTTTATTATCCACCATATCAGACAACATTGGCGAATGTATCTGAAGAAAAAAAGAATGCCGTTTCTCATCGCGGCCGTGCTTTAGCACAATTGCTTGCTTATCTGGAAGGAGATAATTAATATGCTGCACTTAGTTTTATATGAACCGGAAATTCCGCAGAACACTGGGAATATGATGCGCACCTGTATGGCTACCAATACCAAACTTCACCTGATACAGCCCCTTGGCTTTTCTTTGGATGAAGCCCATTTACGCAGAGCAGGCATGGATTATATGAAGAAATTGGTTTATCGCTTATATGAAAATTGGGACGACTTCACGAAACAAAATCCTAGTAATAACTATTATTATATGACCCGTTATGGCAAACAGGCGCCTAGCCAGATTGATTTTACACAATGTGAAGGCGATATTTATTTAGTATTAGGTAAGGAGAGTACAGGAATTCCAAAAGCGATTTTAGCCAAACAATTGGATCATTGTATGCGACTGCCTATGGTGGCCAATGCGCGAAGCCTTAATTTAAGCAACTGTGCCGCCATTATCATATATGAAGTGTTGCGTCAGCTGGATTATCCAGGATTAAGCCCGGTGGAGGTTATTAAGGGAGAGGACTGGCTGAGTCAGTAATGGAATGGCTGGATCATTTTGTGGATACAAGAAAAAAACGATATCATCTGTTTTTTCTTATACTCCTTTGTTTGCTGTTGCTTTTAGTATTACCTTATGTGTATATCAGTGTGCGGTTGTTATCTTTGCAATCGTATGATGCACTTTATGCTATGTTGGATGATCCCATGCTATCTTATACGTATCTTTCCAGGCTAGTCCTAGAATTAATATCGCTTGCCAATATGTCCATTCTGCGCATTCTAGGATGCATGTTATCCTGTGTGCAACCGTTAGAAATACTAGTACTTCTCATGCTGATAATAGGTTTTCCCATTTTAGAACGAAAAAAAATAACCGGCATCACTTTGTTGGTACTAATCATGGAAATCTGCGTCATGTTTGGGTGTGTCATGTTGGGACTTCGGGCATCTTCACTTGCGCAAGCTATTCTTTATATACGAATGTTGGGAGCTTTTCTCCTTGTAGGTAGTATTTTGATAACAGGGGTTTTGTTTTATCATTTATATCGACGCATCCTTTATTATCGTCATGCGTTAAGTTATCTTTGCATTGAAGAAAAAGAACATACGGCATAAATCGTTAGCCATATGTTCTTTTTGCTTAGAATTCTTTTAGATTACGTAGGTTGGTTGATTTGTCTCCATCGTTGACGCCACGGATATGACGTGCACCATCACGGCCGGTAAAAGGCAGGGCATTTTCAATCATACCTTGTTCAACAGCCTCTAATGCCTGTTCGTAATCGTAAACATTGCCATTTTCGTCTTTAAACTCACTTAAGGTTCCATCAGAGTTACGACGGGCAGCTACGAAACGTGTTCTTTCACTGTTTTTTGATTTTTTCATTTTTACTTACCTCCTGTCATTATTGTGAGCCTCACATGTCGAATTATACTGGAAATAACCTTGAGAAAAACTGGAAACGATAGCGTTTTGACTATGGTTTTCCCTATATAAGTTCTTCACCTTTCAAAAAGGCAAACATGTTTCTAGATTAGCGGTACCATAAAAAGATAAAATGTGGTTATCGCAAAGAAAATAAAAGAGAAAGATAGGCGAATTCCTAAGGAAAACAGGCATTGTGATTGAATTTTTTTAAATTTACGCTATAATAGTTACCATAGTAAGAGGATGTTCCATGCCTCTTACCTCTTATACTTAAGAGCAAATGCGAATCGACATTACAATAGGGAGTGGTTATACTTGGACGGATCGCGAATATGCCTCATGATTGCATTAGTGGCTTTGATTGCTTTATCAGCTATTTTCTCATCTACGGAAACTGCATATTCCAGTGTGAATATGATACGTTTGAAACAGATGGCGAAAAGCGGCAATAAAAAAGCCAAAACAGCTTATACTATTTCTAAGAACTTTACAGCGGTGATCACTACAATCTTAATTGGAAACAATGTAGTGAACATTTTAGCTACTTCATTGGCTACAGCATTATTGACCGATATCTTTGGCACCAGCGGTGTTGCTTTGGCAACGGCTGTGATGACTATTCTGATTTTAGTGTTTGGCGAAATTGCCCCTAAAATCGTAGCAAAGGCAAAGGCAGAATCCTTTGTGCTCTTGGTTGCGAAACCATTATCGGTAATGGTGACGATCTTTCGCCCGATTTCTTTTGTGGTTGAATCTTTGGAAGGACATTGGGAAAAGAAGATGGACATTGAGAATGTTACAGCTACGGAAGATGAACTGCTGGAAATCGTTTCAACGATTGAGCAGGAAGGAGTTCTGGAACAGGAAGAGCGTGAATTGATCGAAAGTGTCATCGAATTTGATGATAAAAATGTTCGTGATATCATGGTGCCGAAAGATCAGGTTGTCTTCTTGTATGATAATGCAACTTATGAGCAGTTAAAAGCGGTGCTGAAGGATCATAAATTATCACGATTACCGGTGATTTCTTATGAGACCTTAGAGGTCGTGGGAATCTTACGCGTTCGTGATGTTTTAGATGCCTTATTAGAAGAGCGGGAAATCGTCATAAAAGATATGATGCAGGAACCAATCTTTGTCACTCAACGTAAAAAACTGCCGGATGTATTAGAAAATATTCAAAAGTCGCGAGAGCATATGGCAATCGTTGAAGAATCACAAACATCCCATGTATATGTTGGTATTGTAACGTTGGAAGATGTCTTGGAAGAACTGGTTGGAGAAATCTACGATGAATATGACCCTTTGCCAAATCATGTAGTGGAAATTGGACATCACACATTCGTGATTGATGGGAAAGTAAATTTGATCGATTTCTTCGATAAATATGTCGATGATCAGGATGCCCCAATCACCAAGGCCAGAAGTTTTGCGGCTTGGATATATGAATTAAATGCGCATCGCAAGGTACGCAAAGGTCGTGAACTTGAATTTGAAAATCTTGAGATCAAGGTACTGGATACCAAGGATGGCATGGCTGCCAGACTTGAGTTACAGATAAAGTCATTAAATGATGACGATGAATTGCTAGACTAGGAGGTTACATAGCATGAATATCTTTTTAAAAGCATTTAAGCCAGAAACGGCTCCAAAAGCATTAGGACCTTATTCTCCAGCGGTAAAGTTGGGTGATTTCGTTTATTTATCAGGACAAATTCCTTTGAATCCAGAAACCGGTGAAGTCGAAGGTACTACTATTGAAGAACAGACACATCAGGTTATGAAGAATATTAAGGCTGTTTTAAATGATATGGGACTTGATTATAAACATATCGTGAAAACAACAATTTTTGTCAGTGATCTAAACGATTTTGATAAGCTGAATGAAGTGTATGGTTCATACTTAGAAGAACCATATCCAGCAAGAAGCTGTGTACAAGTAGCACGTCTGCCTAAGGATGTAAAATTAGAAATTGAATGTATCGTAATTGATACTTTGGTTTATGAACAGCAGTTGGCAGCGCAGCAAAGCGGATGCTCAAGCTGTGGCGGTGGCTGTGATGGAGGCTGCTGCGACTAATTGCTATATGTCGTATCATATAGGTATTGTAAACATTAGGAAATCTTGATTTTTGAAGGATCAAGATTTCTTTTTTTTACATATCAAAATTTAACCATATTCGATAATTTTTAAAGATGTTTTTGATAAACTATCAAAGAATTTATAATTTCCCAATTCCTTTTGAAAGCTATGTTATGTTATAAGTTAAAAGGAGGGAAAACATGCTGTTAGCAATGTATCAAAAAAAAGAAATGACAGTGTTATTAAAGGAACATGGGAAGTACTGTATTGTAAAAAAACCTGTGTTATCTTTGCTAGAGGAAGCTTGTCTGTTTTATGGCAGTACGCTGCAAGGACGTACAATAGCCGCGAAAAAAATTTTACAGATTCACCAAAAGGTTCCCATTTTAGTGTCAGAGAAAAAGGAAACCCTCTGGTTTCCGACTGTTTCCGCTACGCGGGATGACTGTATCTGGATTCACGCCAATGAGGTAGTATCTTATCATGCAAAAGGGAAAAGGACACAGGTGATTTTTCGCAGTAAGGATGAAATAGAACTAGCGATTGCCTATCGGACAATACAAAGACAAATGCGACGATGTGAGCAATTGCGGATGTATCTTCGTGCTCATGAGTGAACACATCTTCCATGCGCAAATACGCTGATATCTGTTATAATAAAAGACGTAAAAAAAGGATGATGAATATGGAAATCTTATTTGGTATCTTATTAGGTGCTTTTTTGATCTTATGTATCGCTTTTTTTCTCTTTCGCCAATCACCGAAAGAAACTTTGCGTGTTAAAGAAGTGCTAATGGAAAATGAAAAGCATCAGCAAGAAGCACTGTTTCAGATGCAACAATCGATGCAGCAACAAATGCAACGTCTTCAGTTATCCATGCAAAGAGAGCTTGCCCAATGGAAGGAGGCAACTAGCGAACATTTGTATGTTATGGAAAAGCATGTGAATACGACGGTGCAACATGGCTATGAGAATACAAGTAAAGTATTTTCGCAGGTGATGGAACAGATGGGGAAGCTGGATGAAGGGCAGCGAAATTTAAAAGAGCTATCGTTATCAATCAACGATATTCAACGTGTTTTAACGGATAAAAAGACACGTGGTATTTTTGGTGAAATAGAACTATATTCATTGCTTGAAACAGCAATGGGAGTGAATACATCACGCTATGCAAAACAGTATAAATTAAGCAATGGAGCAATTGCAGATGCTGTTTTGTTTGGCAAAGAACCACTGCACATGATTTGTATTGATTCAAAATTTCCTTTAGAAAACTACAATCGTATCATGGCAGCACAGACGAAGGAAGAACAGCAGAAGTATCATACTATATTTGTCAATGATGTGAAAAAACACATTAAAGCAATTGCACAAAAATATATTTTGCCACAAGAAACGGCGGATTTTGCGTATTTGTTTCTTCCTGCTGAAGCTGTTTTTGCGTATTTATATGCACAATGTGATGAGGTTGTGAACTATTCTTATCAGGAAAAGGTGTATATGGTATCTCCTACCACACTGATGGCATACATCACGGCAATCAAAGCAATTTATTTAGGTGTCGAACGCAATGAGAATCTGGCACAAATGCAAAAAGAACTACAGAAATTAGAGATGGAGTTTGAACGTTTTGCAAAGCGTTATCAGAATGTGCAAAGTGATTTTGATAAGTGTTATCAGGATATGCGCTTGTTGTCTATCACAGCAAATAAGTTGCATATGCGTTTTCAAGAAATACAGGCAGTAGAGTTAACAAAAAAGGATACAGCGTAAATACACTTTTATCTATATCATGATAAAGAAGATTGAAAGCTATTTATGAAGCATAGCATTTCAATCTCCTTTTTTTCTGCGTTATGATGAAGCACAACTCATAATATCACAATTACAATCATGCATGTTTACTTTTCAATCTTAATGTTGTAATCACGGATCCAGCAATCAATCTGATAAAGATAGGCAAGTAATTGTGGACCACTCATTAATTGTCCATACCATGGCAGTTGAAAAGAAGCCCCTTTCGTAGCTATCAATTCTTTTAGATGCGCATCGTCTAAAAGCTCATGTAAAGCAGAAGTAGAGTCTTTATAACGTTCCATCAGCATCTTTGCGACAATATCAGCATATTGCGGATTATGTGTTTTCGGGAAAGGATTCTTTTTGCGCCAACATACTTCTTCAGGTAATTCATTTGCAAAGGCTTTTCGCAAGATGCCTTTTTCCTGCCCATGATAGAATTTCATCTGCCAAGGGATATTATATACGTATTCAAGCAAGGCGACATTTGCAAAAGGAGCACGAATCGTTAAGTTGGCACGATCA
This sequence comes from Longicatena sp. 210702-DFI.1.196, assembly GCF_020563125.1. Taxonomy (NCBI): domain Bacteria; kingdom Bacillati; phylum Bacillota; class Erysipelotrichia; order Erysipelotrichales; family Erysipelotrichaceae; genus Longicatena; species Longicatena sp. 210702-DFI.1.196. Next base: position 69,280 of record NZ_JAJCPX010000006.1, read on the forward strand.
CCTTCGCATACTTGACGTGTGACAAGAGTCTGCATGAACCATTTTAAACAAAGTTGTGTGTGGCGACGAGCACGTCGATCATCTTCACTGTCAGTATCCAGATATCGGATATCACGAATACTATCTTCATATTGTTGTTGTATATAAGCCTCATAACCCAATTGTTTTATATCATCCTTTAACAGTTCTATGCGCTGTGGGGTAGAACGTAACCAAGGAAAGGTTGGCAAATCTTTTAATTCATCACGATAAAACCAAGGATAACCGCCAAAAATTTCATCACTGCATTCTCCGCTTAGAATGACAGCTTCCTTTTGGGCAACCTGCTGACACAGCCAAAGCAATGAAGCATCCACATCCGCCATGCCAGGATGATTTCTGGCTAACATACTTTCTTCTAGGGTATCTGCTAATGTTTGTTGTTTGAGCATCAGCCAATGATGTGTACAAGGATAGCGTTCTAGCATTTGATTGATAAAGGTGTTGTCCATGGAAACCTGATACATGTTGCTTTTAAAATTTTTTGCATTTCCTTCATAATCCAAAGAATACGTATGCCATTCTTTCTCTTTTGCACAAACAGCTGTAATAATACTACTATCTAAACCACCAGATAAAAAAGATGCCTTACAATGATGCATTTGTTGTTGTATAGAATGACATAAGAGATCATGCACTTTTAACGTAGTCGTTTCCATATCATCATGATGCTCGATGGTGGGTAGCTTATAGTATGTCTTAACTTTGATATCCCCATTATGGATGCGTAAAAATGAACCCATGGGCAATGAAGCAACATTGGCAAATAATGTTTTATCCATTGATAAGCTCGGACCAAAGGAAAATAGCTCTAAAATACCGTGACTATTCAAGATACGCGGTTGTTGACTGGCTTCTAGCAAAGCATCTATACGATTGGATAGCCAGATGGTATCGTTTGTCTTACTATAAAATAACGGAGATAATCCTAAGGGGTCTTTTGCGGCAAAAACATCTTTGCCACTACTGATAACAAAGGAATAGGCTCCTTCTAATTCCAACATGGCATCTTCGCCCCAACGTTGATAAGCAAAAAAGACAATATCTTCCAGACGCTCCTGCAAAGGATAGGCTTCCTTTAATAATTGATAGATACTTTGCGCATTATATATTTCTCCTTGAACGATTACTTCATAAGCTTTATTTTGATATAAGATGAGTTTAGCCGCATCACTATGCGTATGTTGCTGTATCTTCATGACATAAGTTTTCATGATATCCTTCCTTTCATCTTAGTGTATGTCATTTTCTCAAAAAGTAGTATGAAATGTTTGTAATTGCATGAAAGCATAACAAAAAAGATAACGCAAATGTAAGAATTTTCGATGATGGGAAGAGTAAAAATTATCATTTCGACAAAGTCTTGCATCCATGTAAAAAGATAGTATAATAAGCGTGGTAAAGAGTAGGGAGCAGGAGTTTATATGAGTATACAAACAAAATATAAAGATTTGGTCACGATTGGCTGTGTGATCATCGGTTCATTACTTTGTGCTGTTAATATTAATACATTCATCAGCGCAGGAGGATTATTTCCAGGTGGCTTTACCGGCTTGACTGTTTTGATACAGCGAAGCTTTGAAAAATATGCAGGCATCAGCGTATCATATTCCCTTGTCAATTTCACCTTGAATGCTATACCCGCCTATATTGGCTATAAAACCGTTGGGAAAAAGTTCACGTTTTATTCATGTGTCATGATTATCCTTACCGGTGTATTCGTTGAAATTTTACCAACGACGAATATCACGGAGGATATTTTGCTTATTACGATATTTGGTGGAATTTTACAGGGAGTAGCATTAGGAATTGCGCTTCGTGGTAATGCCAGCAGTGGGGGAACGGATTTTATTGCAATGTGGATATCACAAAAAACGCATCAGCCAGCATGGAATTATATCCTGGGTATGAATGCTGTGATGCTGATTGTTGCAGGGTATTTATTTGGATGGGATAAAGCACTATATTCCATCATATTCCAATTCTGCTCAACGCAGATTATAAATACGGTACACAAGCGTTATAAAAAAATGACCGTTTTTATCGTAACCAGTGATCCGGATATCGTTATTGAGGAAATTCAGAACACCACGCATCATGGCGTGACACGTTTTGAAGGAATCGGTACATACTATGGACAACCGCGTACGATGCTATATACTGTCGTTGATAGTATGGAGGTAAAGGGTTTGGTAAATCGTATTCGTGAAATTGATCGTACCAGTTTTGTCAATGTAACAAAAACAGAATACGTCGAAGGAAAATTCTATCAGACACCAATTGAATAAAAACAAAGAATTTCAAGATTATGGTCTTTATGCCAACTTGGAATTCTTTTTTCGTTATTTATCATAAGCACTTTGTAGTATTTCGATTTCCAAACGCGATATCTTCGCTTCATGTGTTAACTTACTCGTGACATGTAGAAAAGCAGCAGAGGATATTGTTATCTGTTTCATAGTGTAAAAAGTTCCTTAAAGCAAGTAAGAAAGCCTAAAAGAAAGGACTTATTTTATGAATTGTGATGTAAATGTGATTTAAAATATAAAAAGACTTCTGTTATTAATAAATATGTATTATAATATAAGAACATGAAGACACTAGATAAAGTGAGGTTGCTATGAAGAAAAAACATTACATTGTCAGTATGATGGCTGTTATCTTTTTATACCTTCTGGGAATTGGCAATTTTCATGGTGCCTTACAAGCAAATAATCAAAAAACGCAACATGCGAGTACTAAGATAATTAAAATAGGCTTTCCTATTCAAGAAGGCTTAAGTATGAAAGATGAAAAAGGAAATTATACAGGCTATATGTATGATTACTTAAAAGAACTTTCTCAATATACCGGATGGGAATATGAATTTATTGAAAGTAAAAGCGATGATGTAGACACACAAATATCAGAATTGCTAGATAAATTAAACAAGGGTGAAATTGATATGCTTGGCAGTATGCGTCGTAGTGATGAACTTGCAAAGCTGTATGATTATCCGACCGAAAGTTATGGCTACGCTTATAATGTATTAGCTGTGAATAAAGATAATGACTGGCTAGATTCCTATACGCTAGCAAATGGCAAAGAGATTACCATTGCTTTACAGAAAAAGGCAGAAATTAGAAATGGCCAATTAAAAGAATATGTAAAAACCAATGGCCTAAAAGTGAACTATAAGTATTATAATAACGGTACTGCGCAGATGGAAGCTGTAAAGAAAGGGGAAGCAGATGCTTTATTAAGTGTGGATATCGCCTTAGCCAGTGATTTTCGGGTTATTGCACGTTTTTCACCGGACCCTATGTATTTTGCAGTAGCCAAGGGGAAAACAAAGATTGTCCATGATTTAAATAAAGGAATGGAAGAGCTAAATGAAATAAACCCAACGTTAAAGCAAACGCTCTATACGAAATATTTTGAGGAAAAACTGGATCATGTTATTCTGACGCAGCAGGAAAAGGATTACATTAAAAAGGCAAAAACGTTTCATGTGATGATTATGAGCAATCAAGCTCCTGTTCAATATGTTAAAGGTAATAAGGCAACGGGAACGGCGATTGATATACTAGAAGACATCAAGGAAGAAACCGGGTTGCAGTTCTCATATGAGTTTGTAGACAACTATCATGAATATGAAGAACGTATGTTGCATCATGAAATTGATATCTTGGCCTCAATCAATTATGATTATTCCTTAAACTATATAAACACGATGAGCGTGACGAACGCGTATTTAAAGGCACCATTGCAGATTGTTTTACAAAAGAATACAGATTTAAATGCTTTAGACAATAAAAAATTGGCGATACGCAAAGAATTATCTTCAATCTTAAAAAGCCGCATTGATCCACACAATGTTATCTATGCGAACTCTACACAAGACTGTTTAAAAGCTGTTCATGATGGGGAAGCAGATTATATGATTGATTCTTCTTATGCCATCAGCTACTATATGAATCAGCTGGGATATCGTTCTATGATCAGTGTTGCCGATGTAAAAGGAGATATGTTAAATTATAGCTTTGGTGTAGTGGATGGAAATGATCATATGCTAGTCGGTATTTTGAATAAATGCATACGCAATTTGAAAGAAGAAGATATTAATACCTATATATATCAGCATTCACTAGATAAAGCGACCTTTACTTTGCGGGATTATATTCAGCAGCATATTATTGAAAGTATGGTGATAACGCTGTTGATCATCATTTGTATTGTTGCTGTTTTCAGTTATTTTTATCATCGCCAATTGAAAATGAAACGCCAGATTGAAGTAGAAAACAATCGCTATCGGATGCTAAGCAAGATCACACAAGAGATAATTTTTGAATATGACTATGAAAAAGATATTTTAAAGCTAGGGGATAAGCATAATTTCTTAGCTGAAACAAATGAAATTGAGAATTACGCAAAAGATATTTCATCAGACAAGAAAAAGGATGAATCTTCTTTATTCCAATGCATTATGGAAATGAAAGACACGGATCGTGAAGTTTTGATACAGTTAGCCAACAAGGAAGTGCGTTGGTTTCATGTCGTAATGAAGGTGGTTTATGACATGGATAGACCGGTGTATGCCATCGGTCGTGCTGTTGATATTCAAGAAGAAAAAACAGAACGTGAAAATCTGGAAAAAAAGAGTATGATGGATGCGCTGACTTCTGTTTATAATACAGCTGCTTTTAAAAAGAAAATACAATTGGAATTAGTGCGTGATAAAGGCATGTATGCGTTTGGTGTTTTAGATATTGATTATTTTAAAGAGGTCAATGATGAATTTGGCCATTTCATAGGAGATCAAGTATTGATCCATTGCGCAGATGTCATGCAGAAAGCATTTGGGGAAAAGGCATTGATAGGAAGATTAGGTGGCGATGAATTTGCTGTTTTCCTGATGGCACCACAAGATGAAAAAGCGGTAGTGAATGGTTGTGCAAGATTACAAAAAGCTCTGCAGACGACAATCGAAGGACTGCCCAATATCACCTTGAGTATGGGCTTTGTTATGACGAAGGATGTTTGTGATTATAACATTCTGTATCAAAAAGCAGATAAGGTTTTATATGAGGTGAAAGCAGCCGGAAGAAATGCATATTTCATAAAATCATAAATTAGATTGCTGAGTTTATGCTATGGAAGAAGATTAAAAAGAAAAGATTTCATTGATGGTGAAATCTTTTTTATCATGTGACACACATGGGATAGAATTAGGTGGTGAAAAGACCACTGTAGGGACGTTAATAAAACCTTGAAGAAAAGAGATCGAGTATCGTTACTAGACCAGTAGCAATGAAAGCATAGTTTTGTATGAATTCAACCGTCGTATACGTTTTTACGTACGATGATGTAAGAGGTCGAAAAATTGATCGTTTTCGATTGTTGTTCTTATCTATGAGAATAGGATGCGTAAGGGGGTTTTCATAAAGTATTTTTGCCAATTTGTATGATAGGTGACATAGTATAATAAACTGCTTAAGGCGAAGCCTAAGATAACATCAATAAAACTATGTTGTTTTAATACCATGGTAGAAATACAAATGAATACGCTTATTATAAGGCAAGCACTTTTCACAAGAAAAGGATGCTGAAACAGATGGCTGCGACAGACGACAAAACAGATTGCTATCGTGCTTGCGACATGGATGGAAGGACAAACATTGGTCGGTGTATCTATTTGTTGTAGTAATCGTGCGATGTCTGCTAACCAATTTGTATGTGTGATATTTACACGTAAATCTAATCCATTGGGTAAAATCATATAAATAAACAGACAAATGCTCATACCGGTAAACATCATAAAACAAAGCTCAAGAAATTCTTTTCGTGAATGAAAAAGAAAATAACAAAGCGATATTGCTAATAAAGGAAACCAGGTAAAATAAGGAATGACGAAGCTTTCATGAAAAGGAATCATATCATCGATAAAACAGTGAATATAATATTTCGGAACGACAAAAGTTTCTAAGAGTTCAAAGATTATCAGATATGGAATAAAATAAAAAAGGGCATAGGAATAAGGATGATCATGTAGCCAACTTTTGATGGATCGCATCATGAAATACCTCCTTCGTAATGTGTTTATTATATAAAAATTTATCTAAGATTACAATACACTAAAATAGATCATAGGTCATTTGTTTTTACGATTTTGTTTTTCAATTTGTCAATTCATGTTAAAATATTTCATAGAGAATATAAGAAAGGAATGTATGAAATGCTTTGGTTGTGGATCGGATGTGGCATAATGATGATATTGTTGGTAGCTGCCTATTGTTTAGGTAGATATTTTTTCCAGCGAGCATTTGATGCAAAGAGTGATAAATCTGATATTATCCAAAATGCTTCACATAGGAAAAAGAAACCAGAAGATCTATGGTTTGAGCAAGAAGTTTCACATATTGATGTACAAATCAAAAGTCATGATGATTTAACGTTACAAGGAACAATCATCAGAAACCACAAAACAAAATGGGTCGTTTTGGTGCATGGGTATATGGGGTGCAAAAAAGATCTTATACCGGCAGCGAAACGCTTTTACGGTATGGGATGTTCCGTGTTATTGATTGATTTGCGTGGGCATGGGAAAAGTGAAGGAACTGTCATTGGTTTTGGAGCATTGGATCATTTAGATATTCACGCATGGTGCAAATACTTAACACAGCAATATCACGCTACCGATATTGCTTTATATGGTGTAAGTATGGGAGCTGCCAGTGTCATGATGTGTGCTGATGAAACCAATGGATGTGTTAAAGTCATCATCGAAGATTGTGGTTTTACTTCTTTACGCGAACAGTTAACCCATCAATTAAGAAAAATGTTGCCTCACGTACCGCCTTGTATACCGCTTTTTTGTTTATCTTTATGTTTAAGAGCAAAAGCCGGTTATACATTAAAACAGGCATGTCCTATGGATCATGTGGCACAGGCAAAGGTTCCTATGCTGTTTCTGCATGGCGAACGTGATAATTTTATTCCCATTACGATGATGGAACAATTAGCAAAAAGTTGTCCTACTTTGCATCATGTTGTACGTTTACCAAAGGGAAGACATGCCAATAGTTCTTTATTAGAACCACATCTTTATTGGGAAGAGGTAGTATCATTTTTAAATAAGATTCAATTTCTTCCATAGCATAAAAGCTTTTTATGAGGGCTTACTTGTCTTTAACTTGCATCATCCAAGTAACTCATAAAAAGCTTTTAATTTTTAATTACTTCTTCTATTGTTTGAATCATTGCCTGCATCTGTGATGTTAGCCACTTATTACGATGATAAAACACCTGTTGCCATACCTGAAGATGATAATCGTGTGGCGTCAGTATTTTTAAAACACCTTTCTGTAATTCCTCTTCTACACTAAAGCGGGGAAGAAAGGAGATTGCGAGGCCTTGTTTTACCATATCTACAAGAAAGGCAGTATTGCCGATTTCTAAAAATGGTTTTACGGTTAGTCCCATTCGGGCAGCCTGTTGCTGCAAAGCATAGCGATAACTGGCATCTTGTTCCGTAAGCATTAATTTTTCTGATAAGATATCAGCTAAGGTTATTGTTTTCTTTTGACATAAGGGATGATCGTAACGGGCAACAAATAAAACATCAGATGGATATTCTAAAACTTTGATCCATGCCCCATCTTGCAGCTGTTGATCCATTAAATATACCAAATCAACCTGATTATGATTCATATAATCCAGTAATTGATCGATCGAAGCTGTTTCAATACGTAAGGAAACACCGGGATAGCGTTCATGAAACAATTTACAGATGACAGGAAATATGGAAGAACAAATACTCTCTATCATTCCTATACGTAATGTTCCGGTGAGCTGTGTTTGCGTTTTCATGGCGTTGCAGGCAGCATCTTTTGCTTGCAAGATTTCATTGGCATGGAGCAGAAATAATTCTCCTTGGGCCGTTAAAGATACGTGACGAGGAAAACGTTCAAATAAATGGGTTTGCAATTCTTCTTCCAGTTGTTGTATCTGAATTGTTATCGCTGCTTGTGTGTAGCCTAGGGCTTGCGCTGCTTTGGAAAAGCTTTCTAATTGTGCGGCTGTTACAAAGGTCTTAAGATGCTTGAAATCCATATGTCCTCCATAAAAAATATTTAATTGAAGTATAAAATATATAAATTATTACTATATGTAAAGACATGATATACTAAGTATATAGGAAAGTCAACAAGGAGTAGGGATATGCGAAAAGAAGACAGTATGTATCAGAAATATATTAATATTCTAAAAACAGAATTGGTACCGGCCATGGGATGTACAGAGCCAATAGCAATCGCTTATGCGGCAGCACTTGCCCAAAAAACTTTACAGGAAGATGTGAAACATGTTGAAATATATGCAAGTGGCAATATCATCAAAAATGTTAAAAGTGTAACAGTACCAAATACCAATGGACGAAAGGGCATCTTAGCGGCAGCAGCCATCGGTATTTGCGCCGGAGATCCAGATAAAAAATTACAGGTAATTTCTAAGGTCAAAACAGAGGATATTCAAAAAATGGAAAAATTTCTGGATACTGTAGATATGCAGCTTCATCGTATCCAGAGTGGCTGTGCTTTGGAACTTATTGTAAAGGTATTTAGCGAGAAACATCATGCACTTGTACATATACGTAATACACATGCGAATGTTGTTCTCATCAAACATGATGAAGCAATTATTTATCAAAAAGAAGATGAACTGCAACAAGAAACCGGTTATTCTTTACAGATGAAACAAATCTATGATTTCGCAATGTCTGTTGATGTTAAAGATGTAGAAGAAATCTTAGAACGTCAAATTGCGTATAATGAAGCTATTGCCAATGAAGGTTTGCGGGGAAATTATGGGGCAGGTATTGGAAATGTATTATTACATACATATGGAACTGCGGTAGAGGTTAAAGCTAGAGCAATGGCGGCAGCTGGCAGTGATGCGCGTATGAGTGGCTGTGAACTTCCGGTCATCATCAATTCAGGGAGTGGAAATCAGGGGATGACTGCTTCTTTACCTGTTTTGGTTTATGCTAAGGAATTGCATAGCTCACATGAACAATTGATGCGTGCCTTGATCATAAGTAATCTGACAACGCTTTATCAAAAACAATTTATTGGGCGTTTATCGGCTTATTGCGGTGCTGTCAGTGCCGGAGCTGGTGCTGGAGCTGGTATTACATATTTACTTGGTGGTGATTATGAGCATATTTGTCATACGATCGTAAATGCTTTGGCAATTACGAGTGGAATGCTTTGTGATGGAGCTAAACCAAGCTGTGCTGCGAAGATAGCTTCAGCAGTAGATGCCGGAATCCTAGGGTATGCAATGTATAAAGAAGGAAAACAATTTTATCGCGGAGAGGGCATTGTGGGTGACTCTATCGAAAAAACCATGGAAGGCATCGGTCAACTAGCACGCGATGGCATGAAAGAATGCGATGATGAAATTATCCGTTTAATGATTCAATCCATATCATAGGGCATATTACATACTACATCAGACGATCATAAGCACGGTGGTATATGAGATACATATATTATTTTCTATGTGCTAAAGATTTCATAAAGGAAAAGTCTTTTAAAAATAAGGAACACGGATTAAAGCCAGCAGGGTACTTATATTATAGAGACTTTTCTTTTCTATAACTTATCTTTTATCTGATTCTTTTGTTATGGCTTTTTGCGCTTTTAGTTCCTGAATATTAATATCGGGAGTGACTATCGTATAAATACCACACAGAATGGTGTTGGTATAAAAGGTGATAACTCGCCATAACAACATCATAGCAGCTGCATTGACTTTACCAACGATAGGAGTAAAGATGAGTGCAAATGTTGTTTCTGCTACACCGTGTTTGCCGTAGATTGGCAAGGAAGATAAAATGAGATCGACAAAGAAAGAGGCACTGAAAAACAAGGGGATATCATATAGACTGACTTCTATATGCAAGGCAATTGCGATTAAGATAGGCAGCGAATGGCGTAGTATTAAACGTAATGTATTTACTAGATGGATGCGCAATAGCAGTTTTCGATCTTGTACATATAAAATATTCACTGCTTGTAAAGATTTGCAAAATTGTTCCAGTTTTATTTCGATTGAAGCAGTCGTAACATGAAGGTTTAGCTTTTTCATAAACCAGAGCAATATCTGTATGAGAAGATGCTGCAAAAAGGGCCAAAAGAAAAGCAGCGATACAGCTATGAGCGGTATAAAACCAATCAGAAAACCGATAAAGGCAAAGGGGATTTCTTTCATAAACTGATTCACCAAAAAATCATAATTGATAGCGATGGCGAATGCAGCAAGTAATAAATAAGATATCTGATAAAGCAGCTGATCCATGACCAAGATAGAGCAAGCAACATCTGCTTTAAGTTTTTTCATCTTGAACATGACCATTTGTGCTGCTTTAGCAAACGCAGAGGCACTGACATTCATCAGAAACAAAGAAACAAGACCATTAGAAATGCCATTGTATAAACGATAATCATCTTGTGCTTTATGTCCTAACATACCAATGATGACACCGCCTAATATGCAAGTAATAAAACTTACCGTGATCAGTAAGAGTGAATGGTAGAAATCGAGGTTTTGCAGTAATTGTAAAATATCTTGCAAATCATCTTTTAAAGTAAGATACAACATGCTGATGACAAATAGAGTCAAGATCAGAATTTTTATAACTTGCTGATGTTTCTTCATAGTACTTCCTCTTTTTTCATTAGGATACACCTTTTTCATAATAAGAGCTAGTAATATAACGATTCTTTAGACAATAACAGGCAATTGTTCAGTATTGTAATTTGATAGAATTCATCCATTGTTCAAGAATATGCTGTTGTTTTTTCGACAATGTTGATAGGACCATATGTAAAGCTTCTTCCCAATCTGCACTTGCTGGCAACAGTAAAAGTTCATCAAGTGTTACCCAAGCGGTAAAGACAAATTGCTCAGCATAATGATGGCGCAAGAAGATGGCGAAATCCATAGGAGTATACGATTGAAATAATACCGTTAATTCTTCCAAAGAAAAGATATAACTATCCCAAATCTCGATCATATCTTGGAAATTATGCAAATGCGTTCGAAAATAATGTATTTTTTCAGTAGTCGATGTCATAGCAGATAAGACTTCTTGATGGTGTGTGAATTCACTATTTAAACAAGCGGTCATTACTTGTAAGGTATATTGTTTTGGCGTGTTATCCTCAAAAATAAAAAGTTCTGCATGGTTTTCCATATCGTTTTGCAGTCGTTGATTTAGAATAGGAAAATAGGCATACACATACACATATACATCCTCGTCAAGATATGGCTGTAAGCTTAGATACATTTGTTGCAAAAGCTCCTGTGGTCGCATTATGGATAACCTTTTATTAAAAGCATCAAGAGCAGCAGCATCCAGCTGAACTCCATAAGATTGTTTCAGGTATACATGTAACAATACTTGAGGCAATAAGACTTCCACCAGATTCTGATTTAGTTCAAACAAAGAAACGTGTCGCTGCATTTGATAAAGCTTATAAATCATCGGAAGTTCTTGATAAAAAGGTTTCAGAAAGGCTACTTCATAAGATAGTTGTTCCAGATAATGAGAAATTAAATCAATTCCCTGTAAATGATACATTGCATGCTCCAAAGGCAAACCATCTAGCAATGGATAATCGATATCTTCTTTTTCAAAAGCATACAACAAAGGAGCATAAGGCGATGATAAACGTTTGAGATAGGTTGGAAAAAAATCGGTAAGGAGATAACGCAGACGTTCATTTGGGTACCATTCGGCATAGAGCTGGACTTTTGCTAAGCGGTGTTTGCAAGCATGGCATAAAAGCTCTAACTGTTGTAAACCATGAACATAACGTTTTTTTAAAGATGCATCATCTGTGGCATGATGGGCTATATAAGTAATGCTGATAAGCATATCGTTTGCTACGTGACGAGGAACACAGCTACTGTTATGGTGTGTATAAAGCTGAATCAAATGTTTAAGTAACTCCAGACGCTCTTGTTGCTGGTCGCTACTCTTTTTTTGTGTTTGTATGTTAGAGCTCATTTTCGTATTTTTAGCTGTTTGCAGCACCGTTTTATAAGGACTTTATCAAATGTTCCATATTGCATATGAAAGGTAAGCAGGGTATGCAGTATGGTGGCATCATTCACTTGCCAGGAAAACAAAGAGCGTAATTGATAATAGGAAAATATGGCATCATGAAGCATGGGTAAATATCGTGTTGCATCTGCATAAGGGGAGGCAGCCAGCGCTTTTATCAGCTCATATAAGATGTGATAGTCACTCTCTACCAAGTCAAAAGCGCTACAAGCATGCTGCACACTTTGTTTTAAGGCTGTCATATCTTCTGCACGCAGATGGTATCCATAAGATTGAAGTTGTTGATTGAGCGTTTGATTGACGGATAAAGCTTGAGATGTCGTATGCATTGATGATCACTTCCTTTCATGTAAAGAGTTTTATCACAAATAGGAAGCGAGGTATAGTCTTGAAAAAATGATGAATTTATGGTATTATATGAATACAAATAAGAGAAAAAAATCTTTAAACTATATGTCGATGGTGTTGAAACATCATTTTTTTATTTTATCGGGATGAAAAGAGCAGATACAGGGATTGAAGAAAGGGCATAAACAAGTCTCAATACAGTATTTAATCATACGAACGTATGATAGAAGTACATACAAAAAAAACATCGGTAAATACACCGATGTTTTGCGTTATTTCTTAAGGACGTTTTACGATAACAGCAGTACCCTGTCCGCCACCGATACACAGAGATGCTAAACCAACTTTTGCATCACGTTTGATCATTTCGTGGATCAATGTTACTAAGATACGGTTACCAGATGCACCTACTGGATGACCCAGTGCAATGGCACCACCATTTACGTTTGTCTTGTTCATGAATTCTTCGCGATCGATACCGTGTTCTTCCACTAATTCATGGATAACACCTAAACTCTGTGCTGCGAATGCTTCATTCAGTTCGACTAATTCAATATCCTGCAGTTTCAGACCTGCATAGTTCAATGCATGACGAATTGCTGGAGTAGGACCTAAGCCCATAGTCAATGGATCTACACCACCTTGGCCGATACCGATAACTTCACAAATTGGTGTTAAGTTATATTTTGCTACAGCATCTTCACTAGCTAATAATACAAAGCTTGCACCATCATTGATACCAGATGCATTAGCAGCTGTTACAGTACCATCTTTAATGAAAGCTGGGCGAAGTTTTGCCATTTTTTCAGGAGTAGATTTACGGTTAGGATGTTCGTCAGTATCAAAGATCACAGTTTCTTTTCTCAGTTTTACTTCTACTGGAACGATTTCATCTTTGAAACGTCCGCTATCAACAGCAGCTATTGCTTTCTGTTGAGATGCATAACCGAATTCATCTTGCATTTCACGAGTGATGTTATATTTTTTCGCAATATTTTCTGCGGTAACACCCATGTGAATACCATTCATAGCATCAGTTAATGCGTCGTAGATCATATGGTCCGTACATTTGAAATCTCCCATTTTGTTTCCTGTACGAGTGTTTGCAGGAATTAGGTAAGGAGCACCTGACATGCTTTCTACACCACCAGCAACAACGATATCATTGAAGCCAGTCTGGATAGACATAACACCTTCCATTACGGTACGTAAACCGGAACCACATACCATGTTAACGGAATGTGAACAAACAGATTCAGGAATACCAGCAGCCAATGCAACCTGACGGCCGATGTTCTGCCCCAATCCTGCACTTAATACGTTACCACACAGCAGTTCATCAACATTTTCAGGGGCAACGTGTGCGTCTTCCAGTAATGCTTTGACAACAGTAGCACCTAAATCAACTGGTTTAACTGTTGTTAAAGAACCCAGAAAACTACCGATTGCACTACGTTTAGCGCTAACAACATAAGTTTTTTTCATTTTCTCTACCTGTCTTTCTTTTTCGAAACCTTTCTTGATATGAATACTAACTTCATACATGAATATGATACCGAAAAAGGATACAGATGTCAACAGCTTGTGAAAAAATTAATAAGTTCTGTATGCATACTTTTGGGTGTTGTAAGTTTAGGATGTTGTCCCTTTATAAGTAGGAGGAAACGTTATCATTTTGATGCATCTTGACTACAATACTAAGAATTCCCAAAAAAGATTAGATTCAAAGCATAAGCATTTAACTAAAGTGTACATCAAGAGCCAAGGATATGACCTACTTATACAAGATTTTTTCTTTTCATGAATAGAAAGGGATGGTAAGCAGGAAAGGTAAGGATAATACAGGAAGAAAGGGTGCTAATGAAACGGGTTTTTTGTTTCTGTTAAAACTTGTTAAAATTTTAACAATTGTGTTGACGAAAGGAAAAAAGAGGGATAAAATTATATATGGATTATGGCTCCCGAAACGCCGGGATACCGCCTGTTATATACATTATTTATATATAGGCGCATGTAAGAATCCTATTAGTTCAAGAACATTCAAGGAGAGGAGAACACTTATGGACTTCATGTTAACAGAACAACACAAAATGATGAAGAAACTATTCGCTGAGTTTGCTGAAAAAGATGTCAAACCTCTTGCAGCAGAAGTCGACGAAGACGAACGTTTCCCACGTGAAAACGTTGAAAAAATGAGAGAGTGCAAAATGCTCGGTATTCCATTCCCAAGAGAATACGGCGGAGCAGGTGCAGATTACCTGAGCTACATTCTGGCAGTTGAAGAACTGAGCAAGAAATGTGGTACTACAGGTGTTGTATTATCTGCCCATACTTCTCTGGGAACTTGGCCAATTTTTGCATTTGGTACAGAAGAACAGAAAAACCGTTATCTGCCTGATTTATGTACAGGTAAGAAACTGGCTGCTTTCGGTTTAACAGAACCAAATGCCGGTACGGATGCTGCTGGTCAGCAGACAACTGCTGTAAAAGATGGCGATGATTATATCTTAAATGGTACAAAGATCTTTATTACAAACGCTGGTGAAGCTGATGTATATGTAATCTTTGCGATGACTGACAAGTCTAAGGGAACACATGGTATTTCTGCCTTTATCGTAGAAAAAGGTATGCCAGGATTTACAGTAGGACAGCACGAAAAGAAATTAGGTATTCGTGGTAGTGCTACTAGTGAATTGATCTTTAACAATGTGCGTTTAAGCAAAGATCAGCTGTTAGGTCAAGAAGGTAAAGGCTTCAAGATTGCCATGATGACACTGGATGGCGGACGTATCGGTATCGCTGCACAGGCATTAGGTATTGCTCAGGGTGCAATTGATGAAGTTGTTCCTTATGTGAAATCACGTAAACAGTTCGGTCGCCCTATTTCTAAATTCCAGAACACACAGTTCCAGTTGGCTGATATGCAGGTAAAAACAGATGCAGCTCGTCTGTTAGTTTATCAGGCTGCGATGGCTAAAGAAAACGGACAACCTTACACATACTTAGCTGCTGAAGCAAAATTATTTGCTGCTGAAGTTGCCATGGAAGTTACGACAAAAGCAATCCAGCTGATGGGTGGATATGGTTATACACGTGATTATCCAGTAGAAAGAATGTTCCGTGATGCAAAAATTACGGAAATCTACGAAGGTACTTCTGAAGTACAGCGTATGGTTATTTCTGGACAGATGTTGAAATAATAAAAGGAAAGGAAGAAGATCATGAAAATTATCGTTCTTGTAAAACAGGTACCGGATTCAACTGAAATCCGTGTCGATAAGGTAACAGGTACTCTGATTCGTGCTGGTGTACCAAGTATCATCAACCCAGATGATTTAGCTGGTGTTGAAGAAGCATTGAAAATTAAAGAGGCAACAGGTGCTCATGTAACGGTTATCTCTATGGGGCCTCCTCAGGCAAACGGCATGCTGAAAGAACTGTATGGCCGTGGTGTTGATGAATGTATTTTGATTACTGACCGTGCTTTTGCCGGTGCGGATACATGTGCTACTTCTAGTACATTGGCTGCTGCCATTGAAAAAGTTGGTTATGACTTGATCATCGGCGGACGTCAGGCAATTGATGGTGATACTGCACAGGTTGGTCCTCAGACAGCAGAACGTCTGGATATTCCTCAGGTTACTTACGTGGATAAGATCATGGAAGTAAATGATAAGAGTGTTACAGTTCGTAAGTCATTAGAAGATACTGAAGAAATTATTGAAGCTAAGCTTCCATGTCTGTTAACAACATTAAGTGGAATGAACACTCCTCGTTACATGAACTGTAATGATATCGTTGATTCCTTCAGCAAAGAAGTGAAGATCATGACCTTTGCTGATTTGGATATCCCTGCTGAAAAAGTAGGTTTGGCAGGTTCTCCTACTAAGGTTCACCATACATTTACAAAAGATGTTACGGCTGAAACGGAAACTTACGATATGCCAGCAGCTGATGCAGCAAAACTGATTGCTAAAACACTGAAAGAAAAGCAGATCATTACGAAATAGGAGGAGAAAACAATGGCTAAATTTGAAGGATACAAAGATATTTACGTATTCGTTGAACAGAGAAATGGTGAAATTGCCAACGTCGGATACGAATTAATTTCTGAAGCTAGAAAATTGGTAGCATCAATTCCTCAGATGGGATTCCAGGTTGTTGGTGTTCTGTTAGGACACAACGTAACGGATAAAGCAAACGATGTTATCGCACACGGTGCTGATAAAGTAATCGTTGCAGATCATGAATTACTGGAAGGCTACTCTACACAATTCTATGCTGATACATTAACACAGATTATCGAAACATATAAACCAGACAGTTTCTTAACTGGTGCTACGGTATTAGGCCGTGACTTAGCTCCAAGAGTTGCTGCTCGTTTGAATGCAGGTTTGACTGCAGATGCTACAAAGATTGAAATCGATCAGGAAAAAGTTGCGGATGGTGAAGCATTATTATTAGTTACACGTCCTACTTTCGGTGGTAACCTGTTTGGTACAATCGTTTGTCCAGACACTCGTCCACAGATGGCAACGATTCGTCCAAACGTATTCAGCATGGATCCAGTGGATACTGCAAGAACAGGTGAAGTTGTAGCATTTACACCTGATTTCAAAGATACAGACGCAAAAGTTGTTGTTAAAGAAGTAATCGCTAAGGTTGTGGAAGGTATCGATATTACAAAATGCGATATCTTAGTAGGTGCCGGTCGTGGTGCTGAAGATTGCTTAGACATGGTAGAAGCAGTTGCAGAAGAATTAGGCGGTGCAATGTGTGCTAGCCGTGCCGTTGTTGATGATGGTTTTGCATCAAAAGACATTCAGGTAGGCCAGACGGGTAAGACCGTACGTCCTTCTCTGTACATCGCATGTGGTATTTCCGGTGCTTGTCAGCATGTTGCCGGTATGGAAAAATCAGATATGATCATCGCTATCAACCGTGATCCACAGGCTGAAATCTTCTCTATTGCAAACATGGGCTTCATCGGTGATGTAAAAGAAATCTTACCTCTTCTGAAAGAAGAAATCATCGCTGCGAAAAAAGCATAATTAAAATCATACGCAGAAGGTGGATAGGAAAATATTTCTATCCCCTCTGTTATATGAGATAAAAAAGGTAAAAAGGAGATAATGAACATGAAAAAAGTTGGTGTAATCGGCGCTGGAACAATGGGCCAGGGCATTGCAAACGCATTTGCTACAAATGGTTATGATGTAACTGTATGTGACATTAAGCTTGAATGGGCACAGGGCGGAATCGACAAGATCGGTAAAAAGTTAGACAAATTGGTAACCAGAGAAAAAATGACAGCTGATAAAGCTGCTGAAATCAAAGGTAACCTGAAGGCTGGCGAATACAAAGATTTGGCTGATTGCGACTTAGTAGTAGAAGCTGTTCTGGAAATCATGGAAACAAAGAAAGAACTGTTCTCTACATTGGATGAAATCTGTAAAGAATCTTGTATCTTTGGTACAAACACATCTTCTTTATCAGTAACAGAAATTGCAAAAGGTATCAAACACCCAGTAATCGGTATGCATTTCTTCAACCCAGCAGATCGTATGAAACTGGTTGAAGTTATCTCTGGTATCAATACTCCAGTAGAAACAAAAGAGGCTATCATCGAAATTTCTAAATCTTTAGGAAAGACTCCTGTTGAAGTTGCAGAAGGTCCTGGATTCGTTGTTAACCGTATCTTGATTCCTATGATCAATGAAGCAGCTACGATCCTGCAGGAAGGCATTGCTTCTGTAGAAGATATCGATACTGCTATGAAACTGGGAGCTAATCATCCTATGGGACCTTTAGCTTTAGGTGACTTGATCGGTTTGGATATCGTAGTAGCTATCATGGACGTATTGTTCAATGAAACTCACGATTCTAAATATCGTTGCTGTACACTGTTGAGAAAAATGGTACGTGGAGGCAAATTGGGTCAGAAGACTGGTGTAGGATTCTACGACTATACAAAATAAGTTCGAAACGTATGATAAAGCGAGTGAATCTATAATTTCTATATCCATTGAAATTGTGGATTCACTTTTTTAAGAAAGCGAGGATATAAACATGGAAACTATTTTAGTAAACTATGAAGGACATGTGGCTACCATTACCATTAATCGTCCAAAAGCATTGAATGCATTAAGTACACAGGTATTAACAGAATTGAATGAAGCTTTAGATGAAGTTGAAGCTAACAAAGATGTTTATGCGTTGATCATCACAGGTGCTGGTGAAAAATCTTTCGTTGCAGGTGCTGATATCGCGGAAATGAAAGAAAAGAACGTTGAAGAAGCTGCTGCTTACGGTAAATTCGGTAATGAAGTATTCCGTCGCATCGAAGCTTTCCGTTGTCCTGTTATTGCGGCAGTGAATGGCTTTGCTCTTGGTGGTGGCTGTGAATTGGCTATGAGCTGTGACATTCGTTTAGCAAGCGAAAATGCTGTTTTCGGTCAGCCAGAAGTTGGTTTGGGTATTACTCCAGGCTTTGGTGGTACACAGCGTTTAGCACGTATCGTTGGTGTTGGCATTGCCAAAGAAATGATTTATACAGCAAGAAATATCAAAGCACCTCGTGCTGCTGAAATCGGTTTGGTAAACAAAATCGTTCCTGCTGAAGAATTGATGGCTACAGCAATGAAGATGGCGAAAGGTATTGCCGCAAATGCACCAATCGCTGTTGCAAATTCTAAGAAAGCTATCAATAATGGTTTACAGACGGATATCGATGGTGGTATCGCTATTGAAGTGGAAGAATTCTCTAACTGCTTCGCTACTGAAGATCAGACATATGGTATGACTTGTTTCTTGGAAAAAGTAAAAGAAAAAACATTCTCTAACAAATAATAATGCATCTTCAAAAAGCGTATCTCTTGGTATACGCTTTTCCTTGTGGTAAAGTAAAACCATGAGAGATACAAAGGAGGTTATGAAGTTGAGTAAAGTTATTAGTCTTGAACAGGCAGTTTCCATGATTCCAGATGGTGCCAATATCGGTATCGGTGGTTTTATCGGCTGCGGTCATCCTCAGGAATTTTCTGTAGGAATTGAAGAAGCTTTTCTAAAAAGTGGTCATCCACGTGATCTTACCATCATGTTCTCCGCCGGTATCGGTGATGGAACAGATAAGCTTGGCTTGAATAAGTTGGGACATGAAGGTTTGTTAAAACGTATCATTGGTGGTCATTGGGGATTGATTCCTAAGCTGCAGAAATTGGTATTTGAAAATAAGGTAGAAGGGTATAACTTACCTTTAGGTACGATTTCTTTGATGTTCCGTGATATTGCCGGACATCGTCCTGGTACCTTCACAAAGATTGGTTTAAAGACATTCGTTGATCCTCGTATCGAAGGGGCTAAGATGAATGAGCGCTCAAAAGATGACTTAGTAGAATTGGTAAATCTGCATGGAGAAGAATGGCTGCTTTATAAGTCTTTCCCATTGAATGTTGCCTTGATTCGTGCGACATATTGTGATGAAGATGGAAATGCAACGATGGAGAAAGAAGCGGCAACCTTGGATTCCCTTTCAATTGCACAGGCTGCGAAAAATTCCGGTGGTATTGTTTTACTACAGGTAGAAAAAGTTGTGCAAAATGGAACCTTAGATCCACGTAAGGTAAAGATTCCTGGTATTTATGTTGATGGCATCGTAGTTTCTCGTCCTGAGAATCATATGCAGACGTATGCAGAACAATATAATCCTGCATTAAGCGGTGAAATTAAAGTGCCGGTGGATTCTATTCCTCCTATGGCTTTAAATGAACGTAAAGTCATCTGCCGTCGTGCAGCGATGGAGTTAGATCCTGAATGTGTTATTAATTTAGGTATTGGTATGCCGGAAGGAATCGCCAATGTCGCAAATGAAGAAGGATTACCAGGATTGAAACTAACAGTAGAAGCCGGTGGTATTGGCGGTGTACCAAATGCTGGTACGGCGTTTGGTACTTGTACGAATCCAGATGCAATCATCGATCAGCCATATCAGTTTGACTTCTATGATGGCGGTGGCTTAGGACAGGCATTCTTAGGTCTTGCGGAATGTGATAAAGATGGCAATATCAACGTATCTCGCTTTGGACCAAAGATTGCCGGATGCGGTGGTTTCATCAATATTACGCAGACATCTCCGGTAGTTGTATACTGTGGTACTTTTACAGCCGGTGGATTAAAGGTAGCTGTGGAAAATGGTGAATTAAAGATTCTGCAGGAAGGACGCATTAAGAAATTTAAAGAAAATGTGGAACAGATTACTTTCTCTGCAGAATATGCAAAAGATACCGGACAAAAGGTTGTGTACATTACAGAACGTGCTGTCTTTGAATTGCTAGACGGTGTTTTAACCTTAACGGAAATCGCTCCTGGAGTTGATTTAGAAAAAGATGTATTGGCGCATATGGAATTCAAACCTACGATTGCCAAAGATCTGAAACTTATGGATGCACGTCTATTCAAAGATGAAATCATGGGTCTGAAAAAAGATTAAAGAAATTCAGAAAGGTGCTCTTGTTGCACCTTTTTCCATTTTTCTACCGATTTTTCCATATTACTATTCATAATTTATTATTTTGTTATACTGAATATGCAATATAAAGCATATCACATGAAAGAATCATGTTGATATAGAGAATCTTATCATGCGGTGAGTGTAGACCATTGGTCATAGAGATTGATCGTAAGATGAGATTCAGGCTGATTACAGGGCTATCAAATGCATTCATGTTGGTGGTTATCGTTGGTAAGTAGCAGGTGAAGTTGTATGGTAGTAGTATATAATGCGCGAAATACCTGTAAATCAGCACAAGAGAAATGCAGTGATGAAAAGAAAACATCAGCTGCATTTCTTTTTTTATGTAATTTGTATTATAATGATTCCATGATGAGGAGTGAAATATATGTATAGTTTTTGTAATGATTATAGCGAAGGCGCAATCCCTATGATTATGGAGCGTCTGCAGGAATTTAATAAGAAACAAAATCCAGGTTATGGAATGGATGAAATTTGTGATAAAGCAAGAGAAAAAATTCAAGAAGTACTGCAATGTCCTACGTGTGACATCCATTTTTTAGTTGGAGGAACACAAGCAAATTTAACTGTTATTGCCAGTGCATTACGTCCTTATGAAGCAGTTATGGCAGCCGATAGTGGTCATATCAATGTGCATGAAACAGGGGCTATTGAAGCAAGCGGACATAAGGTAGTCATTGTTGACAGTGCGGATGGCAAAGTCAGTGTGGAAGGAATTTATGAGGAAGTCAGACGCCATTGTGATGAGCATATGGTCAAGCCCAAAATGGTTTATATTTCAGATGCAACGGAGCTAGGCAGTGTGTATCGAAAAGCAGAACTACAGGCTTTGCGCAAGACATGTGATGCGTTGGGATTATATCTGTTTATGGATGGTGCTCGTTTAGGGTGTGCTCTGACAGCAAGTGATAACGATGTAAGCTTTGCTGATTTATGCAAATATATTGATGTCTTTTCCATTGGTGGTACTAAAAATGGTGCGCTATTCGGAGAAGCTGTCGTTATTGTGAATGAACAGTTGAAAAAAGATTTTCGCTATATGATAAAACAGCGTGGCGGTATGCTTGCGAAAGGTTGGTTATTGGGGCTACAGTTTTTATCCTTATTTGAAGACGATCAGTATAGAAAGATTGCGGCTCATGCGAATGCGATGGCACAAAAATTACAAACAGCATTTGTTGATTGTGGGTATTCATTATTTGCCAAATCATCCACGAATCAGATATTTGTCATTTTACCGAACGAGGTTATCAAAAAATTAGAAAAAGAATATGCGTTTCAGTTTTGGGAAAAGGTAGATGCTACACATACAGCAATGCGTTTTGTCACGAGTTGGGCGACACCTGAAGCAGTAATCGATGAATTTATCACATATCTAAAGCAAATTTAAGAAACAAAATCTGAGATGTTAGGGCGCCTTAGCAAGCAATATAATATGAGGTGCTCTTTTTATTGCTGACAGTACCTAACAAATGACAGAACTATGTCATTTCGTATGTGCATACTGTTTGCTGAGGTATATCAAGGACATCTTGCTCTTGGCTTTTTGATTCGCTTTAACAGTGCAATATTCACGTGATTAGGGCTTAAGGAAGATGCCGTTATTGTTTTAGAATGCTTCTTGGAATCCAGCCCATTATTCCATGACTTTTAACTAACGCATAATGCTCATACAAAGAAATAATTTTAACTGTTTCACCATGGCGTACGGGCAGTAAATAATTGGTATAATTTTCAGCACTAAAGTTGCCGTTTTCTTCATATAAAAAGGCTTTTGGTATCCACAATCGACGTCCTGTGGCTATTTGTTGACAATATGCTTGGTTTTTCTCTTCTTTCAAAACATGTACGGCACGTTCATGCCAGGTAATATAAATACTGTCTTTTTGCTTCGGTGTATAATTGGACAAAATTATTCCTTCTGGTAAATCATCACAATGGGCAAAGCTAAATTGTCCATGATGCAGAATGAGCGCATTTAATTGCCCTGCGCGTTTTACTGCATTGCCTCCATCTATAGCAATGATATGTTTTCTTTGATCAATTTGAGGATTAAAATCACAAATGGTAGAGCAATATTCACTTACCGGTATATGTCCGACGATGACGTATTTATGAAATGCTATGTTTTTTAAGAAAAAACGATCATGCCTCATTATGTCACGCATCTCATTTCCATAGGTTTGCTCATTTAGAATAGCTGCATGGGCAAAGATATAGTCTTGTGTTTCAATAACATGAGGTAAATCGGCGATGAAGGTTAATTCTTTACGAAAAGTGGACTTTAGTTTTCGTGCCAATCGTACCATATCTGTATCTTTTGTGATTTTTTCGTGCATACAAGCAGCCATTTCATGTATAAGACTGTTTTGGCGTTGGCATAAAACTTCATGTAAAAAATCCAATCGATATTCATATAAGATATTTTTACAAACAAAATCACAATTGCCAAGCATTAAGTGAACATGTGAATCTTGTGATAATTTCATTAAATAGGATAAAGTTTCCATGTTTTGTTGCCCTTTTTCTAATAAATCACCAACTAAAAATAATTCATCAAGAGTACTATCAAATTGTATTTGCTTAAGCAATTTTTGAAAGATATGTAAATTAGCATGTATATCACTGATTGCGATAATACGTCTGTTTGATGGGATGGATATGGATTTGGCACAGATGGAACGATCAATCATAAACAGTCTCCTTTTTGTTACTCATTATAGAAAAGATCTTTACCTTTTGCAAGCAAGCGCTTGCCAAGCAGCATGAAAAGTTGTACTCTTAAATTCAGAAGGAGTTTGGGAACCTGTTAGCAGTATTATGCACCATTCTGTGTTTTTTATAAGAATTCTGTAAAACGTTTGACACATAATGAACATTTTCTAGTGACTATGATTAGTTTTACATGGATTGGTAATTTAGAAACAGATACAACATTTGATTATCGTAAATTTCCAAACATAGAATGAATTTTCTTTGCAAGCAATGATGTGAAGATGTTACAACAAGCACCTTATGGTTGCGAAGGGTAAATGTCTTACTAAGATAAAGATTTGACAGATTTAATAACAAAAAGCAATGATGAAGATGGTATTGCAATTGCTTTACACCATTTTGGCTAGATAGGATGAAATTATGGAAAAGATAAGCGGAGCTTTATTGCGATATTATCGCATGCAGCAAAATCTATCACAGGAAGGCTTGTGCACAGGCATCTGTGTAGTGAGCTATTTATCAAAGATTGAACAAGGGAAAGTAGATGCCAGTGAAGATATTTTGCAGGCGCTTTTTGCACGTTTACAAATCCACTATCATGGTGATGCGCGATTTCTATCAGAAATGAAACAGTTGTTTGCCTCCTTTTGGGAAGCTTTGGATTTTAATGAACCCCTTGAAGAGCATGCGCTAAAAATAAGGGCTCATGAAAAGGAACTTCTTTATAGCCCACTTGTCATAGAATATCGTTTGTTTCAAATTTATGATAAGATCATGAGGATAGAAGAAACAGAAAGTAGCGAGGTTTTACTGCATTCTTTACAAGAAATAAAAGTATATGAAAATTATATGGATGAGCTGCAGTTATATCGCTATCACCTATTATATGATCATTATCCAGATGCGCAGATACGGTTGCATCATGTTCGTCTTGCAGGGTACTATCGAAAAACGGCCGAACAGGAAATAGCATTGGGGATGGCATATATAAATATGGGAGATTACATTGAAGCATGTGAGTATTTGCAAAAAGCCTATGCGATGGCGAGTGAAGATGGAGATGCCAAACGGATGATCACCGCAGCCATCTTAATCGGTAATTGTTATTCCTGTCAGAATGTGGAAGGTCTGATGTTAAAATATTATCAAAAGGCAGAACATCTGGCTCGCCAGTTGAAAGATACGAATACGTTAAAAGAACTTGCTTATAATATTGGTTCCACATATCTGGAATGGAAACAGTACGATTTGGCAAAAGAAAAATTATTGTTTTCAAAAGATTTAGAAGAAGATCGCTTAGGAAAGGTATTGATTGCTCATAAATTGGCATTGTTATATATTGAGATAGATGAGGCACAAGAAGGGAAACACTATATAGAAATGATGGAAGAAGCACTTGATGAAAAGATGCCGCTTATCTACCATAAGATGTTAATTTTTATTAAACTACGTTATCGAGAAAATTATTTAGATGATCCTAACTACTATCAGGTGCTCATGGATATTTATGAACAAGATACACATACCTATTTTGGGTATCGTTTATTTCATTCTCGATACTTGCTTGAAGTATATACGCATCAGCGACGCTATAAAGAGGCATATCTTCTTCTACAGGAAATACAAAATCACAATTTTCCTAAAAAACATGGAATTTGACGCTTAAAGTCTTTGATATAATGCAAATTTTCACAAAACAAGGGGATAGAAAATCTTCTTGTTTTTTAATATACTTAATGCAAGGGAGGTGTAACATGAAAAAAACATTATGGAGCCGTGATTTTACAATTATAACCATAGGAACCTTAATCAGTGCCATTGGTGGTACTGCTATGAGTTTTGCTTTTTCACTGGTTGTATTTGATAATACGGATAGTACGATGCTGACAGGTATATTTACCGGTTTATCTATGATACCGGCAATCTTAATACCTATCATTGCAGCACCTTTTGTTGATACATGTGAACGGAAAAAGGTAATTGTTCGATTAGATGCTTTCAATGGCATTTGCTATCTGTTATTTGCCTGGTATCTGTCAAATTATGACTTTTCTTACACGATCTATTTGTTATATGCATTATTGACAACATCTACTGGAAGTATTTATCAGTTGGCATATGCATCGCTATATCCTGATTTGATACCAAAGGGATTTATGCAGAAAGGTTACTCTATTTCCAGTATGATATATCCTAGTGTCACCGCATTGATCACACCGATTGCCAGTATGATTTATGTGCATTATGGGGTAGCGATGATTTGCTTAGGAGAGGGTATCTTGTTGTTAATGGCAAGTTATGCAGAGCATCATATTGCTTTTCAAGAGAAAGAATTGAAGAAAATGAGCTTTTCTTTTTCAGGCTATCGAGAAGAGATGATGGAAGGATTTCATTATTTAAAGAAAGAAAAGGGGATACGCAGTATCTATGCGTATATGTCTGTTACAAATGCGAATGCCGAGGCAGTGAACATGATGTCTATGGCATTGTTCCAATCTTCTTCTGTGCTGACAACAACAATGTATGCATTCTTAACTACAGCAGAAACGGCCGGTCGTATGTTGGGAAGTATCTTTCATTATTTTGTTCGTATTCCTGATCATGTGCGTTATAAAATAGCCGTCAGCGTTTATGCAAGCTATGAGGCCATGGATATGATCTTATTGTTTATTGCATATCCCTTAATGATCCTTAATCGCTTTATCTGTGGCTTTCTGGGTGTGAATAGTATGAATATTCGAGAAGCTAGCACCCAAAATTATATCCCATCGCATATGCGTGCAAGAGTAAATGGCTTATTTAATGTATTGGTTTCCCTTCTTTGCATGTGTTCACGTTTTCTTGCCGGTGCGATGGGGGAATTCATAGAGTACCCATATGTAGCTGCTTGCTTTTCCATGATTGGCTTATTAGCTGTTGGGCTGGTAATCGTACGTAATAAGAAACATGTACAGCCAATTTATAATCAACATTTATAATTAATAGAAAGAAGGTATGTTGGATGTTAGATGAGAAAGGTTTTGACACATGGTCTAAGAGCTATGATGCCTCCGTAAAGCAAAGCGATGAAAATCACCAGTATCCCTTTGCCGGTTATGAAAAGGTGCTGGATGCAATCAAGCAAGAAGTGTTAAGAAAACCAAAACCGACTATTTTGGATATTGGATTTGGTACGGCAGTTTTGACAAAACAATTGTACGATCATGGCTGCCTTGTGTATGGCGTGGATTTTTCAAAGCGCATGCTTGCGTTTGCACAGGAAAAAATGCCTGAGGCAAAATTGTTACAAGCGGATTTTACAGAAGGCTTGCCTGCTATGCTTAAAGAGCAAAAATATGACATTATTATATCGACCTATGCGATACATCATTTAGAGGATGCCAAGAAAGTGAATTTCCTAAACGATTTAATGCAATTATTAAAGCCTGAAGGTAAGATCTTACTTGGTGATGTGATGTTTGCACATGAAGATCAGTTATTAGATTGTAAACGGCATGCGAAAGATGCTTGGGATGAGGATGAATGCTATCTTGTTGTAGATAAGCTGCCTGCGTTTCCTAAAACAAATATGAATTTTTATCCGATTTCATTTTGTGCAGGTATATTAGAAATATCGAAAACCAAATAAAAAAGTAATTGTTCCTATAAGAAGGGGAGCAATTACTTTTACTTTAAGGGAATAAAAAATTGATAAAAACCGGTAATTCTTTTTCCCAGCTAGCTTCATTATGTTTGCCTTTGACGACTAAATTGGGAAAAACTTCTACATTTTGTGCAAGCAGTTGCCGAATGATTTCTAAATTGGCAGCTGACAGTTTCGCTAGTTGCATTTTAGAGCGAACTTCTTCACTGCCCCAGGAAAGATATACATGGGTATCAGCATGCAAATGATCTTTCAGCTCTTGTCGAATGTCTGCCATGACACCATATAAAAAGCAAGATAAGCAAGCTGCTTTTGAAAAAATATCATTGTGATGCAGGATAGTATATAGAGCCATCAAGCCTCCCATGGAACTTCCGCCGATTGCCGTATAACGACGACCTGTTTTAGTTCGATATCTTAGATCAATCCAAGGCTTTAAATCCGACACGACCCATTCCATAAGGGCTTTGCCACGGCCATGGATATGACCGACATAGCGATCATCAAAATCATAAGGAGAAAATTCCTCTAAACGCTGATTACCTTCATGATTGCATTCAATTCCTACAACGATCACCGGTATTTCATGCGTATCAAAATAGGTTTCCATGCCCCAGCTTTTGCCAAATGTGGCATCTTCATCATGAAACAAGTTATGACCATCATACATATAGAAAACGGGATATTTTTGTTTGTTGTTCTCATATCCTACAGGCAGATAAACATGAAGGGTGCGCATTGTCTGAAAGCAGGGAATATAAATATCTTCCTTTCTAACCATCCCAAATCACCTCACGAGTGTTATTATATCATATCCGTCAAGTAAATAAGTTAATCTTCTGTTATAATTAAAGAAAGGAGATGGTGTTTATGTTTCTCTTTCTTTATGTAAGTGTTATTATGTTCATCCTATATTATATTTATATGCCGCATATGAACAGTTTTACAACACTTGGTTGGAAAAGTGTCTCATCCCTTGGTTTTGTTATTTTAGGAGCTTATCTTTTTTCTTTAGCTCCAGCAGTTTCATATCGCCAATATCTTTTGCTTGGCTTACTATTAGGTGCTATCGGTGATGTATTTCTTGCGCTTCCTTATTGCTATCCAAAATTCGAAAAGCAATATTTTCTAGGTGGCTTAACAGCATTTTTATTTGGTCATCTCGCATATATTGCTGCTTTGTATCATACTACCTTGCCTATTACTATCCTTTTGGCCGTAATAGCAATTACGGTTGGCTGCATAATGATTGGGTGGTTGCAACAACGTGTTGATTTTCAAGGTATGACTGGTGCCGTTATGCTATATGCATCCATTATTATGTTTATGGAATTACAGGCATTGACATGGCTTTTTTCTGGCTCCTTTGGCTTGGTGTTAAATTTAGGTTCTCTTTGTTTTGTCCTTTCTGATTTGATTCTGGTTTTCATTATATTTGGTAATGCCGATCGTCCGGCCGTGGTAAAAGCTAATTTATCTTTTTATTATTTCGCGCAAATGGCTATTTTGACAACGATGATGTTGAGCAAATGAATAGCAAGGTGAAAAGTTGTTATGCTATAGTACTAATAGAAAAGGAGCAATCTATATGAAACATGTAAAGATGATGTATTTGAAAAGCTGTCCTTATTGTAAGCAAGCGTTTGCTATGGTGGATGAGCTAAAACAATTGCATAAAGAATATCAAGATATTGAAATAGAAACTATTGAAGAAAATGATGAACCTGAAAAAACAAAAGGATTGGATTATTGGTATGTTCCTACCTATTTTGTCGAAGGTGAAAAATTACTTGAAGGAATACCAACCAAAGCAAAGATTGAGGCGGTTTTAAAAGCTGCCTTAGCATAAAACTTAAGAAGGTCACGGAATGTGTCCTTTTTTGTTGCTGAGGCAATAACACTATGATATCATATAAAAAATGAGGTAGCTTATGGAAGATGATGTAACAACAAAACGTATCATACACGGTGTATTCGGTGGTATTATTGTGCTTTGTATAAGTGTGATAGCCTTACTTTTGATATATGGGAAGCAGGCAAACTATCAGATTTATTTGCAAGCCAAAGCAATCAGCCTGCATGGCAGTATTGGTGATACAATTCCATATCAGGATATCATCAATGTTGTGTATTATGATAAAACACCCACACAGGTGCATAAACAAGGTGCTGGTATGGAAACGCAAAAGCTTGTTTGTGCAGATGCGAAACTGGAGAATCGAAAAGTAAGAGCCTATGTATATAAAGAAACACAAGGCTATATTGTTATAAAAACTAAGAATAGGCAATATATTGTGAATGATGAAACGAATGCTTTAACTAAGCAGTTGTATCAGAATTTACAAACTCGTATCCCAAAATAGAAAGAAGGGAATATGATGGCATTTATGATTTGGATGTTCATCGCAGTTTGTTTTCTTTTGCTTGGCGTTTATTGCTTTCATGCGAAGAAGGCTGTGCGATTTTGGGCCAATGATGAGGAAGCAATCGTTGTAAAGAATATACGAGCGTATAATAAGGCGATGGGCAAGTTATGGACATGGGCAGGTATTTTCTTTGGTTTGTTGGGATTGCCTTTCGTATTGAAACAAAATTCGCCCTTAAGCATTGTATCAATACTTGGCTGTTTACCATGGGTGATCGTCGTTATGTTGTGGGGAATGCGAATTGAAGATAAATATCGCCAATAGGTACTAAGAGCGGCAAAAAAGGCATATCCTATGATGGACATGCCCTTTTTTAGATATTGATTTCAGAGCAGTAGGCAAAGAATTGACGTATTTCTTCTTCTGATGGAAAGCGAGCAACGATAACTTCATCGCCCATACCTTCTGCAAGAGCTTTTGGCAACCGCTTGATCATAAGGATATTATCGCCATATTTATGCTGAATTTCCTGTGTTGAATGGGCATATTCCAAATTATCTCTACGGCCGATGAACCCACTGGAATATTTACGATGTTGCACATGCTCAATCTTATCATGCACAATCATATCTGCCCATAATTGATAGACGTTACTGTCATTCGCATAATTGATCATATCTGGTAAAAAGCCCCCAGGAGGTCGCATATTTACTTCTAATCCTAAGATATCACCTTTTTTACCGACACCTTCTTTATCTTCATTTAAACGGAAGAATTCAAAATGAAAGAAACGGCTACGTGTATTAAAGGCTTTCACAGTTCGTAAGCCGGCATCTAAGATATCTTCAGGGATATTCATATAAGAATAGCAGCCTATGGTTTTTTGTTCATTCACAGAATCCATGATGCTGTCAGTATATTGATGACTGGTCATAAACAAGACCTTTTTATGACTATCGGTGATCCCATCAAATGAGAAACTTTCACCATTGATGTATTCCTCCATGATCATCTTAACCATTCGCGGATGTTTGAAATAAGTTTCTAGTTCTTCTTGATTGCGGATCTTGCGAGTATCACTGCTGCCTACTCCTATATCCGGCTTGATGACGATTGGATAGCCCACTTCTTGAATGAATTCTAAGGCGTTTTCCAAAGTCGATACGATGCAATAGCGTGCGGTAGGTAACTGGGCTTTTTGATAGAACGTTTTCATGCGCGATTTGCTTTGGAAATCATCCATATGTGAAAAAGTTAGGCCATTGGCGATATTAAAGTCCATACGCAGACGGGCATCTTGGCGTAACCAGTATTCATTGTTCGATTCGATCCAGTCGATTTTTCCATATTTAAACGTATAAAAGGCAACGGCACGCAACATTTCGTCATAGTTTTCCATCGAATTCACTTTATAATATTCATTAATGGAATTCTTTAGATTGGTGGATAAAGATTCATAAGGAGCATCTGCAATTGCCAGTACATTAACACCATTGTTTTTCAGTCCCTGACAGAACAGCCAATAACTTTCAGGGAAGTGGGGAGATATAAAGATAAAATTCATAATAACGCCTCCAATCAAGAATGGTTTCTTCTTTTTCATTTTACTTTATTTAGGGGGAAAAGTCAAAATGGCCATTGCCATGAAAAAAAGTAAATAATGCGTCATAATAATGAAATAAATTTACAATAAAATGTAAAAAGATTCAAAAAATGATTGACAAGATGTTTTCACAAGCGTAAAATAAAGCCATAAATCGTTGAACAGGAGAAGTAATGATAAGGGAACTGCAAAGCGAGCAGGGATGGTGGAAGCCTGTTAGGGAACTTATGATGAACACGCACCTGGAAGAGTCTGTGGGAAATGGTAGTATCACAGAACGCATATTTCGGCGTTACGAAAGAGGAATCATTGGGGATGTACCGATGATTACCGGAGTGGTACCGTGTGTAAGCGCCTCTGGAGCAATCCAGAGATTTTTTTGTATAGGAAGACTATAAGAGGTGAAAAGATTATGGAAAGAGTGAAACGACGATGCCGGCAGTATAGAGAATAAGGATAAAGAATAAGAAAGAAAAAGAAAGAGAAAAGTGAGGATAAGATTATGAAAAAAGAAGATATTAAGAAAGTCGTATTAGCATATTCCGGAGGTTTAGATACCTCTATCATTATTCCTTGGTTAAAGGAAAACTATAACAACTGTGAGGTTATCGCGGTATCTGCTGATGTAGGACAAGGTACAGAACTTGACGGTCTGGAAGAAAAAGCCATCAAAACAGGTGCCAGCAAGCTGTATATCTTGGATTTAAAGGATGAATTTGTTGAGGATTACATCTATCCATGTTTAAAAGCAAATGCTGTTTATGAAGATGTGTATTTGTTAGGGACAGCCTTTGCCAGACCGTTGATTGGTAAAAAACTGGTAGAAATTGCTCAGCAAGAAGGAGCCGATGCTATCTGTCATGGTTGTACGGGAAAAGGCAATGATCAGGTTCGTTTTGAATTGGCAATTAAAGCTTTTGCCCCAGAGATGCCAATCATTGCCCCATGGAGAACATGGGAGCTGAAATCAAGAGATGATGAAATCGATTATGCACAAGCCCATCAAATACCATTAAAAATAAACAGAGAAACCAATTATTCAAAAGATAAAAACCTCTGGCATTTATCACATGAAGGCTTAGATCTGGAAGATCCGCAGAATGAGCCAAAATATGATGAAATCTTAGAAATGGGAGTAACTCCTGAACAGGCACCGGATACCCCAACCTATATCACCCTAACTTTTGAATCAGGTATTCCAACGGCATTGAATGGTGAAAAACTAGGCGGTCAAGCAATGGTAACAAAGCTAAATGAAATTGGCGGTGCGAATGGTATCGGTTTGATCGATATGGTAGAAAATCGATTGGTGGGTATGAAATCACGTGGTGTATATGAAACCCCGGGTGGAACGATTTTGTATAAAGCACATCAATTATTAGAAAGCATTACATTAGATAAAGAAACAATGCATTATAAACAAGGGGTGGCGATTAAGTTTGGGGAAATCTTATACAATGGTCAATGGTTTACGCCATTACGCGAAGCATTGAGCGCATTCGTGGATAAAGTAAGTGAAAATGTCAGTGGAGAAGTGAAGCTGAAATTATATAAAGGCAACATCACACCGGCAAGTATTACCAGTCCATATACCTTATATTCCGAACAGATTGCCAGCTTTGGAGAAGATGATTCTTATGATCAAAATGATTCTGCCGGCTTCATCAATTTGTTTGGTTTGCCAATTAAGGTGGCAGCAATGCAAAAGAAAACTTGGAATAAAAAATAGATAGGAGAAAAAGCATATGAATGTATGGGATGCAAGATTTAAAAAGGCGGCAGATGCACGATTAAACGATTTCAATTCCAGTATCTCTGTGGATCATCGCATGTACGCCCAAGATATCAAAGGCAGTTGTGCACACGCTATGATGTTAGCACATGAAGGAATTATTTCTTTAGAAGATAGCTTAAGTATCATAACGGGATTGACGCAAATACAAAAGGATATTGAAAGTGGAGCGCTTGCCATTGATGAAACAGCAGAAGATATTCATATGTTTATGGAAAGTGAACTAACCAAACGTATTCAGGATGCAGGAAAACGTCTGCATACCGCACGTTCACGTAATGATCAGGTTGCTCTTGATACCCGTATGTATGCGTTGGATGAAACCGATAAGATCCTTACGGAAATCAAACAGTTTATCAACGTTCTCTTGGATAAAGCACAAGAAAATCTTGATACGATCATGCCTGGCTACACCCATTTGCAAAGAGCGCAGCCCATTACGTTTGCGCATCATCTGATGGCCTATGTTGAAATGCTGAAACGTGATTTACAGCGTTTGCAGGAAAGTAAGAAACGTACGGCAATCCTTCCTTTAGGCAGCGGCGCTTTGGCAACTACAACGTATCCCATCAATCGGGAAATGGTGAAAGAACAATTGGATTTCGACAGTGTTTCTTTGAACAGCTTGGATGGTGTCAGTGATCGTGATTTCTGCATTGAAATAACAAGTGCTTTGGCAATGCTCATGATGCATTTATCACGATTGAGTGAAGAAATCATCCTTTGGTGTTCTTGGGAATTCAAATTCATTGAATTAGATGATGCTTTTGCGACCGGTTCCAGCATCATGCCGCAAAAGAAAAATCCTGATGTCAGCGAACTGGTGAGAGGAAAATGTGGACGTGTCTGTGGCGATTTACAAACACTCTTAGTCATGATGAAAGGCTTGCCGCTTGCTTATAATAAGGACATGCAAGAGGATAAGGAAGCCTTGTTTGATGCAATTGATACCGCACATCTTTGTTTAACAACGATGATACCGATGTTGGAAAGTGCAAAAGTTTTAAAAGATAATATGCGAAAAGCAGCAGCAAAGGGATTTATCAATGCAACCGATTGTGCCGATTATCTAACCAAAAAAGGTATGCCATTTCGTGATGCCTATCGAATCATCGGTGCATTGGTGAGCTATGCCCAAGATCATGACAAGACTTTAGAAACCATATCTTTAAACGAGTATCAACAATTTTCCGAACTATTTGAAGAAGATATCTATGAGGCAATTGCTTTAGAAACCTGTGTGCAGATGCGTAAGGTGATAGGAGGTCCGGCTCCGGAAATCGTAGAGGCACATATCCAAAAGGTAAAAGAAGAGTTAGGAGCGATAGCATGAAAAAAATAAGGGCAGGAGTTATTGGAGCCAGCGGTTATGCCGGTGCTGAGCTGGTAAGATTGTTATGGATGCATCCAGAGGTTGAATTAGTAGGAATTAGTTCAAAGAGCTATCTGGGGCAAAAGATTGCAGATCTATATCCAAGCTTTTATCAGATCATCGACTTACCATTTGAAGAGGAAGATAGTGTCATTGCAAAAAGTGATGTTGTATTCGCTTCACTGCCACATGGGTTAAGTGAGCCATTGGCAAAGAAATGTGATACGCTAAAGAAAGTTTTTATTGATTTAGGTGCTGATTTCCGTCTGGATAATGAAGCTGACTATCAAGAATGGTATCATTTGCAGTATCAAGAACCACAGCTTCATAAAAAGGCGGTATATGGCTTACCGGAGCTTTTTAGAGAGGATATCAAAACAGCTTCCATTATCGGAAATCCAGGCTGCTATCCTACCAGCATCGCATTAGCGTTAGCACCGCTAATGAAATTGGATATCATCAATGAACAGCATTTGATTATTGACAGCAAGTCAGGTACGACAGGTTCAGGAAAGGGATTAAGTGACAGTACCCATTTTCCTCGTCTGAATGAATCCTTTGCACCATATAAGATTGGTGCTCATCGTCATACTCCGGAAATTGAACAAACGCTGGGCAAGCTTTGTGGGAAAGATGTTTCTATTAGCTTTACACCACATTTGTTGCCAATCAATCGTGGTATCGTATCAACAATCTATGCAGATGCTACAGATGAAATACATGTAGAAGAGCTATATGCGCAGTATGTAAAGTTTTATGCAAATGAGCCATTTGTACGCGTATTGCCATTAGGAAAAACAGCGGATTTAAAATATATGAAATATACGAATTATTGTGATGTGTCTTTGCATATGGATGAACGTAACCAGCGTATCATTCTCGTATCTGCAATCGACAATATGGTAAAAGGAGCTGGAGGACAAGCAATCCAAAACATGAACATCCGTTTTGGTTATCCAGAAACCATGGGATTAAGCATGGTACCGGCATCTTTTTAAACAAAGAAGGGAAGAAGGAAACGATATGGCAAAGTTATGTGAGAATGGGATTTGTACGCCGAAAGGATTTCAGGCTAGCGGTATCCATTGTGGCATCCGTAAGAATCGAACCAAAAAGGATCTGGCACTGATTTACAGTGAAGTGCCATGCAATGCAGCGGCAACTTATACATTAAATAAGGTAAAAGGAGCACCGATTGCTGTTACCAAACAACATTTACAAGATGGAAAGGCACAGGCCATCATTTGTAATTCCGGTAATGCCAATACCTGTAATGCCAATGGGGTAGAAATAGCGACACAGATGTGTGCTTTATGTGCAGATGCACTTCAGTTAGCTAGTGAGGATATCATTGTGGCAAGTACCGGTGTCATTGGAGAACCATTAAGCATAGATCCTTTTGCGACACATATGGAAGAGCTGGTGACAAAACTTTCGTATGAAGGAGGCAGTGATGCTTGTGAAGGCATCATGACGACGGATACATTTAAAAAAGAATTTGCTGTGAGTTTTCTGCTTGATGGCAAAGAATGTCATATCGGCGGCATGGCAAAGGGAAGTGGCATGATTCATCCCAATATGGCAACGATGTTAGCATTTTTGACAAGTGATGTGGCCATTTCTTCAGAAATGTTAGATGAAGTTGTGCATGAAGTCGTAAACGATACCTTTAATATGGTCAGCGTGGATGGAGATACTTCGACAAACGATATGCTGTGTATGCTGGCAAATGGGTTGGCTGAAAATGAAGTTATTCAGGAAAAAGGCGCTGCTTATGCTGTATTT
Source organism: Longicatena sp. 210702-DFI.1.196 (assembly GCF_020563125.1). Lineage (NCBI taxonomy): Bacteria > Bacillati > Bacillota > Erysipelotrichia > Erysipelotrichales > Erysipelotrichaceae > Longicatena > Longicatena sp. 210702-DFI.1.196. The sequence continues at coordinate 105,582 of NZ_JAJCPX010000006.1, forward strand.
AAAGATGCCCTTATGGATATTTGTACGGAAATTTCTCGTCATATTGCAAAGGATGGAGAAGGTGCAAGCAAATTGTTAACCTGTCAGGTTGTTCATGGAAATGATACGATGACAGCAAAAAAAGTTGCGAAATCCGTTATTACAAGTTCGTTATTCAAAGCTGCCATGTTTGGCAAAGATGCCAACTGGGGCAGAATCTTATGTGCGATTGGCTATTGCGATGCGCAATTTGATATTAACTGCATTGATGTCACCTTACAAAGTGCTTATGGCAGTATGCCGGTCTGTGTGAATGGTGCCGGCTGTGGTTTTGATGAAGAAAGGGCAGTAAAACTATTAAGTGAAGATGAAATCATTATTTTTATCGATATGAAACAAGGGGATGCAAAAGCAACTGCCTGGGGTTGTGATCTGACTTATGACTATGTCAAGATCAATGGCGATTATCGTACGTAAGAGGAGTGAATGCGATGGAAATCAAAGCAGTACAAAAGGCGACGATCTTATCACAAGCCTTGCCATATATTCAAAAATATAATGGAAAAATTGTCGTTATCAAATATGGCGGAAATGCGATGAAAAATGAAACGCTTAAACAAAATGTGATGAGTGATGTGGTGTTGCTGTCAGAAATCGGTATTAAGGTCGTTTTGGTACATGGTGGTGGACCTGAAATCAATTATATGCTGGATAAAACCGGGAAAGAAAGCCATTTTGTAAATGGTTTACGCTATACCGATGAGGAAACCATGGAAGTAGTACAGATGGTATTAGCAGGAAAAACCAACAAAGATCTAGTATCCTTAATCAATCAAAAAGGTGCGCGAGCAGTTGGTATTAGCGGGATGGATGCGCATATCATTGAAGCTGTACCTTATCAGGCAAAAGGTGCAGATTTAGGATATGTGGGAGCAATTTCTAAAGTGGATGGCTCTTTGATCTTGGATGTTTTAGATAAGGGCTATATTCCTGTTGTTGCCAGTGTTGGCTGTGATAAAGAGGGACATTCTTATAATATTAATGCAGATACAGCAGCAGCTAGCATTGCGGCTGCCTTACATGCAGAAAATATGATTCTTGTCAGTGATATTCCCGGGGTGTTAAAAGATCCAAATGATGAAGCATCGTTGATCTCTTGTATCTATTTGGATGATATTCCTTATTTACAGCAAAGTGGTGTCATCAGCGGAGGAATGATCCCGAAAGTGGAATGCTGTGCAAATGCGCTCCATGGATCGGTAGCAAAAGCAGTTATTATTGATGGCAGAGTACCTCATTCCATCTTGATTGAAATGTTTTCAAAAGATGGTGCTGGTACGATGTTTCAACGGAAGGAGGTTTGATGCAGATGGATATCAAAGAGCAGGATCAAATGTACATTGCGCATACGTATCATCGTTTTGATGCGGTACTGACAAAAGGCAGTCACTGCATTGCGATGGATGCAGATGGAAAATCCTATTTAGATATGACGGCTGGCATAGGTGTTAATGCGTTAGGCTATGCAGATAAAGAATGGGCGAAAGCTGTGAGTGAACAAGCAAATACATTGCCACACGTTTCCAATTTATATTATTCACAACCAGATGGTGATGTTGCCAAGATGTTATGTGAGCGAACCGGCTTTAAAAAAGTAATGTTTGCCAATTCCGGTGCAGAGGCTAATGAAGGTGCCATTAAGCTAGCCCGAAAATATTCTTATGATCATTATGGAAAAGAACGTTATGAAATCATTACCTTAGTAAACTCTTTTCATGGTCGTACGATCACTACGTTAGCGGCAACCGGACAAGAGGCCTTTCATCAATATTTTGATCCATTTACACCAGGTTTCCTTCATGTCCCAGCCAATGATGAAGCTGCTTTAAAACAAGCGCTGAGTAAGCATACTTGTGCGATCATGATTGAACTAATCCAAGGAGAAGGCGGTGTCTTGCCTTTAGCGAAAGCATATGTGCAGACAATTGCTAAGCTATGTAAACAACAGGATATTTTGTTGATCGTAGATGAAGTACAAACCGGTGTGGGACGCTGTGGTACTTTATATGCATATGAACAATATGACATACAGCCTGATATTGTCACAACGGCAAAAGGATTAAGCAATGGTCTTCCGATTGGTGGGGTTTTAATGAATGAAAAACTGCAAGATACCTTTCATCCGGGAGATCATGGTACAACTTTTGGGGGTAATCCCATTGCTTGTGCTGGGGCAAGAGTTGTCTTACAGCGTCTAGATGCTGACTTTTTACAAGAGGTTATGGATAAGGGCGAATATTTAAAACAGCAATTATTAAGTCTTCCCCATATCAAGGCAGTCAATGGTCTGGGGTTGATGCGCGGTGCGGTGTTAGATGAACATGTACAAGCTATTGATGTAGTAAAAGCCTGTTTACAAAAAGGCCTGCTCATATTAACCGCAAAAGATAAGCTGCGCATGTTGCCTCCTTTAGTGATTACCAAAGGAGAAATTGATCAAGCCATGACGATACTAAGAGAAGTTTTATCCACAATGGGATAAGAAAGAGAGGAAGCAGAATGAAACATCTATTAACTTTGGCAGATTTATCAAAAGATGAATTATATGAACTTTTGGATTTAGCTGATGCTTTGAAAAAAGAAGTAAAAAAGGGAATTTATACGAAATATTTACGCAATAAAGCCTTGGGTATGATCTTTACCAAGTCCAGTACCCGTACCCGTGTATCCTTTGAAGTGGGAATGCAACAATTAGGTGGAAAGGCCTTATATCTAAATGCGAATGATATGCAGTTAGGACGTGGAGAGCCTATCAAAGATACCGCCCGTGTCTTAAGCCGTTATGTAGATGGCATCATGATTCGTACGTATAAGCAAAGTGATCTCGAAGAACTTGCTGAATATGGCAATATCCCAATTATCAATGGTTTAACCGATTATGTACATCCTTGTCAGGTGTTAGCAGACTTACAAACAATACGTGAATATAAAGGTAGTTTAGAAGGTTTAAAATTATGTTATATCGGTGCTGGCAACAATATGGCAAACTCCTATATCAATGGGTGTATATTAGCAGGCATGCAGGTGGCTCTGGCTTGTCCTAAGGAATACTTGCCCGATACGCAGATTTGCGCAAAAGCAGCGACAACTGGACGCTTTACGCTGACACAAGACCCACTAGCAGCCGCAAAAGATGCGGATGTCGTTGTGACAGATGTTTGGGCGAGCATGGGAGAAGAAGGCGAGGCAGAAAAACGTCGTCAAATCTTTGAGGGCGTTTATCAAATTAATGATGCTGTCATGGCACAAGCGAAAAAAGATGCTATGGTATTGCATTGTCTGCCAGCGCATCGTGAAGAAGAAATTACAGCGAAGGTTTTTGAAGAACATGCAAATGAAATTTTCGATGAAGCAGAAAATCGTTTACATGCACAAAAAGCTGTGTTAGTAAAACTTTTGGGTGATTAATTCACCCTTTTCTAATAGAGGTTGATATGCTATATAGGTCATTACTGGACAAATGCACATAAAATCGGTACAATACGGGTAAATAAAGAAAGCTGGGATAAAATGAAAAAACGACTGCTCTTGCTGTTGGCATGTGCTCTTTTAACGGCTTGTACTAGTACAAAACCGGAAAAAGCAGGCGAACCTTCTGAAAATTATTGCAATGATGAAACAAATGCTGGCACTTGTGGCCTTGGTGGAATGGATATGAGTGATTATGATGGTTTTCAGGATCGCGATAATGTTTTTGTGAAAAGTGATATGGCAGAAGCAATTCAACTCTTTCAAAACAAAAAAGATGCTATTCTCTATTTTGGTTTTCCAGATTGTCCATGGTGCATCGAAGCCTTACCTATTATGGATGAGAGTGCCAAAGCACATAAGAAAACCATTTATTATATCCAAACCAGAGATAAAAATAAAAAATTGTTGTATAGTGAAGCACAGAAAAAAGCATTATTTCCTTACGTTGATGCATTTTTAAAAACGGATAAGAAAGGCGAGAAGAAATTGTATGTACCTTTTGTCGTAGTCGTAAAAAAGGGAAAGGCAATCAAGGCCAATATCGGGACTGTTGAAGGTCATGATGCACATGAACGCAAGATGAATGAGAAAGAGAAAAGGCAATTGCGGAAGATCTATGATGCAATGTTTGAATAAGAGGGAAGTAATATGAATCAAAGTGTTCGAAAATTAACTATTTCAGCCATGTTTTTAGCAGTTGGTATCATCTTACCTATGGCTTTTCATTCTTTTGGTCCTAATGCCGGTGCTACTTTTCTACCGATGCATTTACCTGTTTTACTTTGTGGCTTCTTGTGTGGACCTGCTTACGGTGCTTTCATTGGTGTATTGACTCCATTGCTGAGCTCTTTCTTGACGGGAATGCCTGTGTTAGTTCCAACCGGTATCGCTATGGTATTTGAATTGTCATGTTATGGCTGTTTAAGTGGTTTGTTATTAAAACACTGTCATCTGTATGTAGCTTTGATCTTAACGATGCTTGCCGGACGTATTGTTAACGGTATCGTGAACTTGATCTTGTTAAGCTTTATGGGAAAAGCTTATACACTGACAATCTTTTTGACAGTTTCCTTTATTACCGCCATTCCGGGCATCTTACTGCAATTGCTATTAGTTCCATTGCTTGTAAAAGCAATTACGCATTTTCAACAGCATGCTAAAGACGATGCATAACCATATAAAAAAGCATTTGGTCAATATGAACAAATGCTTTTTTCATAGGAATTTACTCATTACTCAGCAAATACGATAGTACCATTCTTTAAAGAAGCAATACGTGCTTGCGCATAGACATCATATCCTAAAGCTTGTACTTGCTTACGACCGGATTGAAATGCTTTTTCAATAACAATGCCAATGCCGCAAATGGTAGCTTGAGCTTCTTTTAATACGCGTATGGCGCCTAAGCATGCTTCTCCATTTGCCATAAAATCGTCAATAAAGAGCACGTTATCCTCGCTGCTGATGTATTTTTTGCTAATGACAATTTCATAATCTCGATCCTTTGTAAAGGAATGAATGTTTGTATGATAACAATCATCCGTCATGATCTTACTGGGATTCTTTTTCATATAAACAACAGGAACATGTAATAGATACCCTAAAAAGACACAAGGAGCAATACCACTCGTTTCAATGGTTACAATTTTTGTGATCTTTTGATCTTTAAAATGTTCTTTAAAATCTTCAGCTAGCTGCATCATCAAACGCGTATCGATTTGATGATTTAAAAAGGCATCTACTTTTAAAACATCGTCATTTGGTACTTCACCATACGTGCGTATATATTCTTCTAACAACTTCATAACTTTTTCGACTCTCTTTCTTTTCTTTTGTCTGTACTATTATAACGAAAATGGTAAGAGAAATCATCCCTAATTTTAATTTTTACCTTACACTTGTTTTCATATGCTTAAAAAAGATAAGTGTTATCTGCTTTAGATAAGCAAACGATAGTCGACAAAGGTTACTAAGAAAGTAACTAAGGAAGTAATTTAGTCTTGCATGATAGAAAGCAAGTTGATATGATAATGAGCAGTGAGGTGATGGGATGAAAAAACAATATGCAAATTTGATGCTTGTGTTTGTGACAATTATTTGGGGCGGAGGATTTTTAGCAACAAATGGTGCGCTTGCGGCGATTTCACCATTTTATGTTATGATGATTCGCTTTGTTGGCGCTGCCATTTTTCCGGTATGTTTTTGTTGGAAAAAATTAAGACAATTGAGTAAAGATGAAATACGACATGGTATTATTACAGGTGTTTTCTTATTTTTAGCCTTTGCTTTTCAGACATTTGGGCTTAAATATTCATCACCTAGCAAAAATGCTTTTTTGACAGCCACAAATGTTGTGTTTGTACCATATTTGCTATGGTTGTTATTTCATAGAAGGCCACATAAAAAAGAAATCATCGCTAGCCTATTATGTGTGGGTGGTATTGCATTGTTGACGTTACGTGTTGATGCGTTCATGATTGGTTTTGGAGATCTATTATCCATCATCTGTGCATTATTTTTTGCGTTACATATCATTGCGTTAGAGCGTTATAGTGCACATACGGATGCTTTCTGTATGACAGCCATGCAGATGGTAACAGCCGGTGTGTTGTCTACAATCTGTGCTTTAGCCTTTGAAAAAGCTCCAGCAACTCTTGGACTTGAGGCTTTAGGGAATGTAGGTTATCTTATTTTTATATCCACGTTATTGGCATATTTATTACAAACGTATGCTCAAAAGTATACAACAGCCAATACAGCAAGCTTGATCTTATCTATGGAAGCTTTGTTTGCATCCATCTTTTCCTTTCTCATTTTGCATGAAATGATGACGCTGCCAATGTTGGTGGGTGCCTGCATGATTTTTGGCAGTGTGCTTTATATGGAATATAAACCAACAAAAAAGGAATAACATCAGAGATACTATCGTATATAAAAAAGGAAGGTATAAACTATTGATCGTCTTCCATAACGCACGGTTGTATACGGATAAAACGAAAAGCATGAAGATTAAAATATTAAAGTTAAATACTAGATACTAAATGCTTTTGTTTCTAGATGGTAAACAAAAACATTTTTAGATAAAAAGGATGAAAAAATTAAAAATCGTCTTTTGCTCTTTGTTTTCTTATGCTATAATGTGCTTGTTAAAAAAAGCACAAGCAAATTTGCTTGCATAAAGAGGAAGTATGGGAGGATATTATGTCATTATTTGATCATGAAGCTAGACAATTCAAATTCGATGTTTTACGTGAAGTAAGTAAACGCAGTTTTGAAGGAAAATTGAATGAGGATACATGTGATGAAGTTGCGAATCTTTTGATTCCAGGAAAACGGGCAGATTTTCGTTGCTGTATCTATAAAGAAAAGGAGATTATTCGTCAGCGTACGCGCATGGCGATGGGAAAACCTCCGGTACCTGTTGAACATGAAAATAAACGTCAGATCGTACGTGTCATTGATGCAGCATGTGATGGCTGTAGCATCCATAAAATCCAGGTGACAGATAATTGCCGCAAATGTATGGCTAAAGCATGTTTGTCTGCTTGTAAATTTGATGCAATTCATATGGGGAATGATCATGCTTTTATTGATTATGATAAATGTAAAGAATGTGGTGCTTGTAAAAATGCATGTCCATTCAATGCTATCGTAGAAACACAGCGTCCATGTATGAAGAGCTGTCCTGTAGATGCCATCAGTATGGGAGAAAGTGGATTGGCTGAAATTGATGAAGAAAAATGTATTAATTGTGGTGCATGCCAGGCAAAATGTCCATTTGGAGCAATCGAAGATATGTCTTGGATGGTCGATGTTATCGAAGAATTGAAAAAAGGTACAGAGATGTATGCTATTTTTGCTCCAGCAATGCAAGGGCAGTTTGATAATGCTACATTGCCGCAAGTGATGGAAGGAATACGTCAATTAGGATTCCGTGATGTATATGAAGCTGCAATTGGAGCGGATGCAGTTGCATGGTATGAAAAAGAAGATGCGAAGAAACATAAGGCTGAAGGAAAGAAGATTACTACATCTTGTTGTCCAGCATTTGTGAATATGGCAAAACAGCATTTCTCAACTGTCTATGAAAATAACGTATCCCATATGGTTAGCCCTATGGTGGCAACTTCTCGTTATTTGAAAAAACAGTATCCAGGAGCGAAAACGGTCTTTATTGGACCTTGTGTGGCAAAAAAACAAGAAGTGCAGGATAATGATGTAGATTACTGTTTGACATTTGAAGAACTAGGTGCAATGTTTGTATCAAAACACATTTCACCAGAAAATGTAACAGCAAGAGAAGGCGATACAGCTTCTGTTCACGGACGTAATTTCTCTATCGGCGGCGGTGTTTCAAAGGCGGTTGTCGAAGCATTGAAAGAAAATGACGATGAAACCATTACGGCTCAATATGCGGATGGAAGCGCAGAATGTAAAAAGGCTTTATTGATGATGAAGGTGAACCGTTTCCAGGCGGATGTATTGGAAGGTATGGCATGTCAAGGCGGTTGTATTTGTGGACCTGCAACAATTGAAAATGGTATGAAAGTCAAGGCTAAGATGGCTAAAGAAAATTTACCATTAAAAGATAAAACAATTGCCTCTACTTTGGAAGCATTTGATTTTTCAGATATTGACTTGCATCACTAAGAAAGCAACGTTAAAATGATAAGCATCTGTCGACATGTTTTGACAGATGCTTTGTTTTTCAATGTGATACAATCATTCTGGTGATGATGATGGAATTTTATGCAGTTAAACAAAATTTTTATGTGATGTTAAAGAAACATCCTAACGTATGTCAGGATATCACAGTATTGTCTAATGAACAATGTGATGCAATTTTACATAAGATAGATGCTGAGATGCTATATACAAGTGCAATTTCTTATTTTGATCAGATGGTACAATGGAATCATGAATTCATGCGATTAAAAGATGAGTTGCAAGATTGTTGTTATGAGATACAACTTCATACATATTCTATATCACTGGATAATGCAGATAATCCCTTTTTAAATTTATTAGTTCGTAAGTATCCATATCACGTATTACTTCCTCAAGAAGTTTAAAGATGGATTTCTTAGCGAAAACTATTGTAAAATCATTATAAAAATAGTAAAATAACCTTAATGTAAGGAGGATTACATATGGATTTCGTTAGTTCGATTTTATTTACACTGGCAGGATTGCTTATCGGTGCTTTTTTAGGATTCTATTTTACAAAGAAGAAGTTTGAGAAAGAACTGAAGGAGAATCCCCCAATCAATGAAAAGATGATTCGTGCAATGTTCTTACAGATGGGCAGAAAACCATCAGAAGCACAGATCAAACAGATAATGAAATCAGTAAATGCGAACAGATAAACACGGGCAACCGTGTTTTCTTTTGGACTAACGAATTTGTAAGATTGCCAGTTTATGGACAAAGCTATGCTATAATCATGTATGTAAAGTGGTGATAAGATGAAAAGAATAATAAAAAAACTAATCAGTATCTTCCTACTGCTGCTCTTAATCATTAGTATCTTGTTTATCGGTATCGGTTATGTAAATTATGTGAAGGCAATTGATGATGTGAGTATTGCAGATAAGGTGGCTGAAATAAGAAAACGTCCACATTATGTGACGTTTGATAAGATAAACGAAAATTTATTTACAGCTACTGTGGCAATTGAAGATAGACGGTTCTATGAACATCATGGCGTGGAATATCGCTCCATGTTACGGGCGGCGGTTACAAATGTGTTTGCTCATGGTATTGTCGGAGGTGGAAGCACGATAACGCAACAACTTGCTAAAAATCTTTATTTTGACTATCAGCCAAGTTATTTACGTAAGGTAAGTGAGATTTTCGTTGCATATGATCTTGAAAAAAAACTAAGAAAAAAAGAAATATTAGAACTTTATGTCAACGTAATTAATTATGGTGATAATCATATTGGAATCTATGAGGCTGCACATGGCTACTTTCATAAAGAACCAAGCGAGTTGACCATCGATGAGGCAACGTTATTAGCTGGGTTACCACAATCACCGAGTAATTATCAATTAAGCAATCATTATAAGGAAGCAAGGCTGCGGCAAAAACAGGTATTGGAAGCTATGGTAGATACAGATGTTTTGACTTCACATGAGATGCAGCAACTTTTGCAATAAAGTGAGAAGAGGATATAAAATAGAGGAAACTTAACACTTTATAACAATCTATTTTAACCCTCTTTTTTTATGGATTTTTTAACAAAAAAACTGCCCGATTTCCATGGGACAGTTTACTTTTATCTATATGGTGCCCGAGGCCGGACTCGAACCGGCACGGTATCGCTACCGACGGATTTTGAGTCCGTTGCGTCTACCAGTTTCACCACTCGGGCATTGCTCGATTATTATAGCGTACTTTATTGTGAATTGCAATCTTTTTTTGTAATTTTTTTATAGAAATTTCATAACTGTGAAATATAGCTGTTTGTAAGCAAACATTATCTTTTGCAGACTTAGTTTTTTTGTGCAGCTATTAATGGAAATGGTTCACTTCTGATACAGTGCAATGCTTCTGGCATTTCACTAGATAATGATTTCTAAATCAATTCTGAGTATATTTAGTTATGGCGAATATAAACTAAGCACTTAAGTCGTAGGACTAAGAGGTTGTCCCATCTATATTTACTATATCAATAGGGCAAAATATCGAAAGCTTTCCACCTGCATAGATTGCTGTTTTGCGTTTGACAAAATATAGATGTGCGATATAATAAGTAACGTTTATTTTAATAGCTCAAAATGGTAAAAGGAGAGAGAACTATGAAGGCAGCACAAGAAGTGGATTTAGGAAAAGAAGCAGTAAAAAAATTGTTTTTTATGCTGGCGATTCCGGCGATTCTTTCACAATTGGTCAATGCTTTATATAATATGGTAGATCGTATGTATATTGGTCATATTGCTGATGTTGGTGCAACGGCTTTGACAGGTGTCGGCGTATGCTTTCCAATCATTATGATCATATCTGCCTTTGCACAGCTGGTAGGTACCGGAGGAGCACCAAGAGCATCTATTTTTATGGGGCGAGGGGATGATAAAAGCGCTGAAAAGATTTTGGGCAATTGCTTTACATCTTTATTGCTATGTTCCATCATTTTAACAATCGTTGTTATAGTGTTTCAAAAACCGTTGTTGTTGGCATTTGGCGCTAGTGAAAATACATTGCCATATGCACAGCAATATATGTTTATTTATGCGCTTGGAACTTTGTTTGTACAGATGACTTTAGGGATGAATGCCTTTATTTCAGCGCAAGGTTTTTCCAAAATCAGTATGTTAACTGTTGTTATTGGTGCAATCATTAATATTGTGCTCGATCCTTTATTGATATTTGTGTTGAAGCTAGGTGTTCAGGGTGCGGCATTAGCAACTGTGTTATCACAAGGAATTTCTTGTGTTTGGGTCTTGTGTTTTCTAAATGGATCGAAAACAAGATTGCATTTACATAAAGCTAATATGAGCATTCAAACTAAAATTTTACTTCCTTGTATTGCTTTGGGTACAGCTCCATTCATTATGCAGGCTACCGAAAGTTTATTGGTGTTGTGTTTTAATTCATCTCTTTTGCGTTATGGAGGTGATCTGGCAGTAGGGGCAATGACGATTCTATCAAGTTTGATGCAGTTTGCGATGTTGCCATTAAGCGGATTCACGCAAGGTGCACAGCCGATTATCAGTTATAATTATGGCGCTAATCAGGCGAAGCGCGTAAAACAGGCTTTTCGAATTTTGATGATCAGTTGTTTGAGTTATGCTGCAATCATGTGGTTGATTTGTATGGCGGTGCCACAACTTCCTACTGCTGTTTTCACAAGTGATGTTGCTTTATCTGATATTACCATTTGGGCAATTCGTATTTATATGGCTGGTAGTATCTTGATGGGTGCTCAAATTGCTTGTCAACAAACCTTTATTGCTTTAGGCAATGCAAAAACTTCAGCGTTTCTTGCCCTGTTTCGTAAAATATTGGTGTTAATTCCTTTGATTTATCTTCTGCCAATGTTTTTCACGGATAAGGTGTTTGCGGTGTTTTTGGCAGAACCGATTGCAGATACATTGGCAGTAATGACGACCGTCATATTATTTGTTCGATATTTTAGAAATTTATTACAAGATATGGAAGCTAAAGAAACACATAGCTATGAAGAGTGTGATGCACTTAATGAATATCATGAGTCAATGGAATAGAAAATATGCGATGGTAAGTAACTGTGCGTAATAATGGGTATTGAGCTGCAATATGTGATCCTTAAAAGATATCAGTTATGAAAAGAATAATGTTCGGTTATGAAAGAATAATATAAGAATCGAATGATTCATGATCACGTGTGGCAATGCGAGGATGAACATATATCGGATAAGATTACCATTATTTTATATAATTGAATATGTTTTTCTTTATATGATGAATTGACGTTATATCATTTATTTGTTATTTTATCAAAAACCTTAGTTGGATATGTGTCAAGAAGATGTGTATTATGAAAGAGGATTAAAAGGCAACACGAATGAATATATAGGATAGGTTGTTCGCGTGACAAAAATTGTCGTGTGTTGACTGTGCTTAGCATACGCTTTTTTTATATGTCTTGAACGATATAGTAAAGCGAAAATGAAGATGCATGAAGATAAAAGGGATGAAAATGAAAGGTAAGGGATAATGGGCTGAAGTAAAGGTTTTAAAAAAAGTGAAAAAAATAAAAAATAAGCGTTGACATGAAAGATAAATTGATGTATTATAAACAGGCACTCAACGAGAGTGACGTCCACCAAACAGTGGATGCTATCGGTCTTTGAAAACTGAACAGGAAACGTCAATT